>DATJPE010000014.1 GCA_035506535.1 Actinomycetes bacterium
CCGGCCATCCGGAACCGGCTACCCGGATACAGCATCTCCTTCGACAAGAAGAAGCAGTACTCACAGTCCAGGTTGCACACCGCCCCCGTCGGCTTCGCCATCACATGAACCGGCCTCGGGAGCCCAGGCATGGTCAGCGACTCCCCCACGTCGACCGTCGACACGGGCCTCATCTCCACTCCTTCATCGCGCCGGTGCGGCCGGCAGGTGTCCCGCCGGCCGCACCGATCCTTGCGCTATCGGTCGAAACGTTGCTGCTAGTCGCGCATGAAGGCCCCCTGGACCTCCTTCTCGCGGTCGATCCACGGATCACCGGAGACGTTCACGACGACCTTCGTCAGGGTGCCGCCGGTGAGCGGCCAGGGCGCCTCACCGGGGTAGTCGGCTGTCACAGGCTCGCCACGGTCCAGGCCGACGTTGAGGCCCTCGCCGGCCAGCGAGAACTTGCCGGGCTGAGTCTTGATCTTCGCGTCGCCGACCGCCTCGTCGTTGATGTACAGCGTGAGCGTGCCGGTGGTCGGCATGTCCGTGCTGTCGTCCTTCACGAAGGAGGCCGAGAGCCTGACCGCGGCGCCGGTCGGGATGGGCTTGCTGGACTCGACGTACTGGTCCTCCATGCCGACGTAGTTGTAGTCGTACTTCAGCTTGCCGTCCTTGATGTAGAGGGCGTGGCCGCCGAAGCGGCAGCCGTGAGCGAACAGCACACCACCGGCCTTGCCGTCCTTGTCGAGGGTGACCTCGGCTGTGATCGAGTACGAACGGTTGCGGACATTCACCGCGACGGCCTCCGGCACCTCGGCGCAGCCCGGGTAGTAGACGTACTGGTCACGCGGCTTGGCCAGCTGCGGCCGCTCGGTGTTGAGGATGGCGACCGCCGTTCGCGTCTCCAGCGGCAGCGCGTTGTACATCCCGGCCTGCGCCCACCACAGGGACGTGAGCTCGGCCAGCTTCGCCGGCTCCTTCTCCGCCAGGTCGTGGCACTCGCTGGGGTCCACGTCGGTGTGGAAGAGCTCCCAACGCTGCGTGGGGAACTCGCCCCAAGCGTCCGGTGTCGCCGGCGTGACCGACGATGCCTTCCAGCCATCGTGGTAGATGGCCCGGGTGCTGAGCATCGAGTAGAACTGCGTCAGCCTGCCCGGAGCCTTCACGTCGTCGAAGGTGGCCTTGAAGCTCGCCCCCTCCAGCGGGATCTGGGTGGCGCCCTTGACGACATCCGGCATCGTCACGCCCAGGCAGTCGTAGATCGTCGGCACGATGTCGATCGCGTGCTGGTACTGGGTCCGGATGCCCGGCTTCTTGATCTTGTCGGGCCACGAGACGATCATCGGGTCGGCTGTGCCGCCCTGGTAGTTGGCGTAGCGCTTCCACATCTTGAACGGCGTGTTGAACGCCCATGCCCAGCCGGTCGGGTAGTGGTTGTAGGTCAGCGGGCTGCCCAGCACGTCGAGGTACTTGATGTTGTCCTCAATCGTGTCGGGGATCCCGTTCATGAACTTGTTCTCGTTGACCGAGCCGTTCGGGCCGCCCTCGCCCGAGGCACCGTTGTCGGACACGATGATGATCAGCGTGTTGTCGAGCTGCCCCGACTCCTCGAGGTAGTCGAGCATGCGGCCGAGCTGGTGGTCCGCGTGGCTCACGAAGCCCGCGTAGACCTCCGCCATTCGGCGGAACAGCTTCTTCTCGTCGTCCTTCAGCGAGTCCCATGGGCGCACGACGTCGAGCGCCGGCCAGTCCTGCCCCTCGGGGCCCTTGAGATCGGTGTAGGGGTTGATCGGCGACAGCTCGGTCTCGTTGCTGATGATCCCCATTGCCTTCTGGTTCTTGAAGACGATCTCGCGATAGGCCTCGTAGCCCATGTCGAACTTGCCCTTGTACTTGTCCGCCCACTCCTTCGGCGCGTGGTGAGGCGCGTGGCCGGCGCCGAACGCGTAGTACAGGAACCAGGGCTTCTCCGGGGCGACGGCCTTCATGTCGCGGATGAACGACATCGCCTTGTCGGTGATGTCGACGGAGAGGTGGTAGCCCTCCTCGGGAGTCTGCGGCGGGTCGACCATGTGGTTGTCCTCGACCAGGTCGGGATACCACTGGTTCGTCTCCGCGCCCAGGAACCCGTACCAGCGGTCGAAGCCACGGCCCGACGGCCAGCCCCGCCGGCGGGAGGCGAGGTTCTCCTCGTCCTCCGCACACAGGTGCCACTTGCCGACCATGAACGTGCTCCAGCCCAGCTCGCCGAGGACCTCGGGCGCCATGGCTGTCTCGAGCGGGATGTGCCCGTTGGCGTTCGGGAAGCCCGACGACGCCTCGGAGATGCAGGCCATCCCGTTCGTGGTGTGGTTGCGCCCGGTCAGGAGACAGGACCGGGTCGGCGAGCACAGGGCGGTCGTGTGGAAGTTGGTGTACCTCAGCCCCCGGTCGGCGATGCGCTTGATGTGGGGGACCTCGATCATCCCTCCGTAAGGCTCCAACGCGGAGAAGCCGACGTCATCGAGGACGACGTACATCACATTGGGAGCGCCTTCCGGCGGGTTCGGCTGGGCGTACGGCGTCCAGTCCGGGGTCGAGTCCTGGATGTCGATGTTGATCACACCGTTGAACGGTTTGCTCATGGTCATGTCCTTTCCTGTCGATGCCGCGAATCGGTTGTGGGAGCGGTCAGCCTGCGGCGAGTGCCTTGGCCTTCCCGGCCTGGAACTCCTCGTCGGTGATCGCGCCCTGGGCCCGCAGGTCCGCCAGCCGAGCGATCTGCTCCGCGGGGCTGGTGGTAGCGGCCACGCTCTGCACGTACGCGCGGGCCGGGGCGTCCTGCGCCTGCGCAGCCTGGGCGGCGCGCTCGTGCATCTTGCCGCCGCGGGCGACCAGGTAGACGAACACCCCCAGGTACGGGAAGACGATGATGAAGATCGTCCACCCGGCCTTGCCCCACCCGGACAGATCCTGGCTTCGGAAGATGTCTGCGAAGACCACGATCAGCAGCCAGATCAAGATGAAGAAGAGGACCAACCACACGAAGGACCAGAAGACCTGTCCGGTTCCGAACTCCGCAGCCAGTGCGGTCATCTCCACTCACTCCTTGGATGCTGTACGAGCCTGCTCACTCGTCGTGCTGCGACCGGGGCGCTCGTGCCCTTGCCCATCTGTTCGCTCCTCGTGTCGGTGCTGCGTTCGTCGTCACTCACGAACCTCGCAGCGCCAGGAGGAGCGGGCATCCCCTACGGACGTATCTCACCTAGGGGAGAGTCGGGGCGTCGACGACGGGCTCGTCAGGGCCGACCGAAACGAGCTCGAGGCCCAGCTCCTGGGTCCGGTCGATGAGACCGGCGAGCTGGGCCTGGTCCGTCACCGGACCGGTCAGCACCGTGGTGCCGTCCTCCCGGGTCATCCGCATGCCGGCGAACAGGAACGCGAACTGCTCCCCCAGCTCGCCACGCAGGACCAGCCGGTACGTCGTCGCACGCTCATTGCTCATCTGCTTCAGCGTCCGCCGAGTCCCCTGGCCTGTCATCACCTGCCGGACGTCTCCCCTAGGTGATTTCGGTTCGAAGGCGTGGAGTTCGGTGGGCGGCTCGCGGCTGGCGCCCCTCGCCGACCGGACTCAAGCGGCGGGTACTCGGGCGACGACCCAGCCGAGCTCTGAGACGATCCGAACACCGATCCCCTCGACGTACATCGGCCCCAGCGCCTCGCGGAGCGCCTCGGCGAAGTGCTCATAGCCGACGTGTCGGATGGGAGGCCAGGAGGGGCCGGCGGACGCGAGCGCGCGCAGCGCGATGTCGAGATCCGGGAACTCGTTGACGACCTGGACCGCTCCGCGGTCGAGAAGGTCCAGTCGAGCGTCCTGCAGCATCTGCTCGGCAACGCCCGGGCGACCCGTCTCGCCCTGGTCCATGGTGGCGGCCCCGTGGTCGGGCGGTGACAGCGCGACGACCGTGGCGAAGTAGGGACCCAGACCCAGCCGCTTGGGGGCTCCCCAGAAGGTGAACCCGACCAAGCCTCCCGGGCGTACGACCCGGGCCGCCTCGACGAGCGCACCCTCACACCCCTTCCAGATGCCGTTGAAGCTCGTCGCGACGTCGAAGCTGTCGTCCTCGAAGGGAAGCGCGAACATGTCCCCGACGCGGAAGTCCCCGTCCGGCGTCCGAGCCCGCGCGATCGTGATCAGCTCCTCCGACGCGTCGAGGCCGGAGACGGCGGCGCCGCGCCGGGCCGCCACGCCCGCCGCATAGCCCGATCCACAGGCGATGTCCAACAGGCGGGTGCCCGGTCCGACACCGGTCCGAGCGAACAGCTCGTCGTTGGCGCTGCGCGCGTACGGCTCGAAGAGGTAAGCCCAGTCGATCGCGCGGGCACCCCAGGCGTGGCCCGACTCGACCCAACCCACGCGCCCCACCTCCTCGACGGTGGCCCCGAGGGTGGTCTCAGTCCGACTGGGCGAGGACGGGGTAGGCCCAGCAGGGGCCGACGCTGATGTCGACGAGGGAGTGCGCCCGGCCGGCGATCGCGAGGCCGGCCTCGTCGATGGCTCTCCGGGCCTGCTCCTCAGCCAGGTTGTCGCCGCTGCGCACCAACAGCCAGCCGCGGCCGGACGGGCTCAGGTCGAGCCGCCAAGGGGAAGTTTCTCGGCTCATGCGCAAGAAATGTACGCCGAGTGAGCCGGGAGCGTTCTCACGATTCGAAGACTTCACGATCCGCGACCGCCTGCAGCGAAGCGTGTCGGAGCCCCCGCCACCACGGCGTTCGGACGGACCTCCGCGCACCCCGTCCCGACGGCGCCACTTCTGCAGAAGTCCCAAATGTCCGGTTCTCATCGACCCGGCGAGGGGACATATGGGACTTCTGCAGAAGGCTCGGGGCGCGATCTACTGCAGGCATCCCCGGTGCCCGGTGCGGGGTCGCCCGAAGGTGAGTCGCCCAGGAAGGGCTCGCTGCGGAGGGAGGTGCGGTCGTGGACCGGCCCGAGACGCGGTACGTGGTCACCCCGGACGGCGTGACGCTCGCCTACCAGCGCTTCGGGCATGGCGACGTCGACCTCGTCTACGTCCCGTACTTCCTGTTCAACGTCGACCTGCTGTGGGACTTCGAACCGATCGCGGCCTGGCTCAGCGAGCTGGCCACGTTCGCGAGGGTGATCGTCCACGACCCCCGGGGTATCGGGTTGTCCGATCGTGGGCCGGAGCCCGGTGACCTCGGCACCCGGATGCGCGACCTGCTCACCATCCTCGATGCGGAGGGCGTCGATCGGGTCAGCCTCCTCGGCTCGCGCAGCTACGGCGGGCTCGGCGCGCTCCTGGCGGCGACCCGCCCGGACCGCGTCGACCGGTTCATCTGGCTGCACGCGGTGGCTCGGGAACGCTGGGCGGAGGACTACCCCTGGGGGTCCACCCTCGACGAGGAGGAGGCCGAGCTGGAGCAGCTCCCGCAGCGATGGGGATCCGCCAGCTCCGGCGAGGAGGCAGCCATCGCCCAGGGTCCGATGGGGCAGGTGGACCACCGGTTCCAGGAGTGGATGGCCCGGGTGCAGCGCGGGTCGGTGACGCCGTCGCGAGCGGTGCTGCTCGTGCGCACGTGGTTCGAGACCGACGTACGGGACGTCCTGCCGAGCGTCACGGTGCCCACCCTCGTCCTCGCTCGCCAGCCGAGCGCCGAACAGGCCCGCTACGTCGCGTCGCGGATCCCGACCGCGCACTTCCAACTGCTCGCCGGTTTCGACGACATGCCGTGGTTCGGGGACACCCGAGAGGTGCTCGACGCCATCCAGGACTTCCTCGGCGTCGAGCCCGTACCCGAGGTACGAGATCGGGCGCTCGCCACCGTCCTGTTCACCGACATCGTGGCCTCGACCAGCCAGGCCGCTCGCCTGGGCGACAGCCGTTGGAACGCCCTGGTGGCCGAGCACCTGCGCCTCCTCCGCGACCTGTTCGCGCGCTTCGGGGGGACCGAGATGGACACGACGGGCGACGGAGTCTTCGCGACGTTCGACAGCCCAGGTGGCGCGCTCGAGTGCGCGGTACGGGCGGTCGCCGCCGTCCAGCCGCTCGGCATCGAGATCCGGGCCGGCGTCCACACCGGTGAGGTCCTGCGCACGGGGATCAAGGACCAAGGGATCGCGGTCGCGATCGGGGCTCGTGTGTGCGCCCTCGCCGGGGCGTCGGAGGTGCTGGCCACGCGGACCGTCAAGGATCTCAGCGCCGGAGCCGGGCTGTCCTTCACGCCCATGGGCGACTACGAGCTGAAGGGTGTGCCCGACACCTGGACGCTGTACCGCGTCACCGCCTGAGCGCCGCGGTCGGGGACCTACGACTCTTCCCGGGCTCGCGGGACGGCGAGACGGTGACGGTGTACGCGGGAGGTGAACCCCCATGAAGACCGCGGACCCCACCCAGCGTGACCAGGCCACTCCCCCCACGAGCAGGGATCTCACCCGTGCCTGGATCTCGGTGGTCCTCATCCCAGTGTTCTTCGTCCTCGCCATCGCGTTCGGCGAGGGCACCAGTTCGCTCCTCGGTTACAACAACGGTGGTTCCTATCCGACGTGGGTCGGCCTGGTCTCCGACGCCGTCGCGACCGTGGTCTGCCTCGCCCCTTGCGTGGCGGCGGTGCTCTTCGGCCGGAAGGCGCGGGAGCTCTCGGTCCGGGCCGCCATCGTCCCGATCGTGATCGGCTACGTCGTCGGTGCCGGGTGGCTTCTCATGACCATCGTCTCCGAGATCGGCAACCTCCTCTGAGCGGAGGCCCGGCCGGGGAGCGGCGCATCGCCGCGTCAGGTCGCATCAGCAGTGCCGGTCGACATAGTCGGTCGAGCCGCGAGGCATGACGTCACGGTCACGTAGCGTGATCGAGATCCTCGCACCACGCGCCCGGCACGCTGCCGTGTAGTACGTCAGCGGGTTGTCGGAGTACTCGATCTCGATGACGTGGCGGCCGTAGACGGACGTGTAGGCGCTGCACTCGGCATACACCTGGCACTCCTCGGCGATCGCGAAGTCGAACCTCGCCTTGGACCTGCCCGTCGACCCGAGCTCGGCCGCGTTCTTCTGGGCCACCGCGAGACCGTCCGCGTGCCCGCGAGCCACGAGCGAACGGGCGAAGGCGAGGTTCTCGGCGCGCGTCAGGAGCCCTTTCGAACGGGTCCAGGAGTCGAGGTTGTCGGGTTCCACGGCGCGAAAGCCCTTGTGGGCGCAGGAGTCGAACCACGCGCCGATGATGCGCAGCAGCGCGGACCGGCTCGTCGCCGTACGCGTGTTCAGCAGGTACTCCCCCGGCCAGCCCGGGTCCTCCACCAGGTGGCCGGCGGAGTCGTGGAGGAGCAGTGTCGGGTGCTTCTTCCTCCACCAGGAGTCCTCCTCCGCCTGGGTCTGGAAGGCGTTGACGTAGCAGATCGAGTAGATCCCCTTGGCCGGCGTGCTGAGCCGGTCACGGTCGACGATGCGCACGCCGTGCGCCGGTGGATAGGAACCACCGATCTGGTAGTCGAAGGTCGCGTTGACGGGAGGGAGCGTGACCGTACGCGCTCCGCTCGCGGCCGTCGGCAGCAGAGCGCCGGCCACGGCGAGGAGGAGCACCACAGCGCGGAACGCACGAGTCGTCATGGAGGGGTCATCGGCGCTCAGGACGCCGCGATGCAGTCCACCTCGTCGACCCGGACGGGGGCGTTCATGTCCGCGAAGAGCTCCCGTGCCTGGCGCAGGGGCGGGCCAGCGTCGTCCGGACGGCCGAGGGCGAGCAAGGTACGCCCGAGTCCCAGGAGCGCGAAGGCCGTCTCGGTGACCACACCGAAGTCCCGCCACCGCCGAACGGACTCCTCGTAGGCGGCCGCGGCCTCCTCGAGGTCTCCTGACGCCTCCAGGATCATGGCTCGGCAGTGGCACAGGGCGTGGTCGGTGTACGGCCACCGGGGCGGTACGTCGGCGACGAGGCGCCGCGCCAGACCGAGGTCACCGAGGAGCAGGGCAGCGCGGACCAGGTCGGGAAGAACGATCGCGAGGGATGAGTCCGCCTTGACCTGAGCGTCGCCCGCGAGGCCGTCCAGCAGGGAGGCGGCCTGAGCGCGATGTCCGAGAGCGGCGTGGGCGCACGCGACCGAGGTGAGTACGCTGGCTCGCCACTGCGGGTCGGCCAGTCGCACGGCGGTCGCCTCGAGCCAGTCGAGTGAGTCGCTCGCCCGTTCGGCCTCACCCTTGACGAGAACGGCCCGGAGCCGGCTCCCCCGGGCCATGAGGAGCCGGATGTCGTCCCCGGCGGGGACCTGCTCGATCTGCACGGCGATCGCATCGAGGACCTCGTCGAGGCGCCCCAGGGAGGCGGTCGCGTCCAGCAGGTCGAAGGACATCCAGCTCTCGACGAGGGTGTTCCCGCGAGCCCGGGCGAAGGCCAGTGCCTCCTGAGCCCGGTCGAGCTGAGCCTGCGGTCCGTCGAAGAACCCGGCCAGGGAGCTCAGGTTCGTGTGGGCGGTCATCCCTTCGGGACCTCCGCCGTGCTCCCCCGCGAGCTCCATCGCGGTTCTGAGGTCCGCCATCCCCGCCCGGTCGCCAAGGTTGCACAGCGCCAGCCCCCGACGGGCGTACGCGCCGGTGGGATCCAGACCGTTCTCGTCCGCGACCCGAAGCGCCGTCGTCGTCAGCTCGAGCGCCCGCTCGTTGTGGCCGCGCAGCGCCTCGTCGCCCGCCAGCGCGGCGAGGGCCTCGACGTACTCCTGGCTCGGCGGCAGGGACTCCAGCAGCGCGAGGGCCTGCTCGTTGAGCTCGTGACGGGTGACGTTGTCACCCATCCGGAACGCCGGCCACGCCTCCAGCCGCAGCGCGCGAGCCTGCGACGGCCGATCCCCTCGTGCGGCGAACAGCGCCGCCGCCTCGGCGGCGGCCCGGCGGGCCTCCGGGAACCGGGCAGCGGCGGACGCCGCCTCGGCGAACCCGAGCAGGAGCGGAGCCTTCAGGTCCGAGGGCTCGGGAATCAGCGCGAGTCCTCGCTCGAAGGCCACCAACGCCGCCGAGATGTCGAGGCCGAGGGCTCGGTGACCAGCGAGGGTGAGGAAGCGCACCGCGGGATCGCGGAGACCCTCGGCCTCCTCGGACCGCCCGGCGGCGGTGAGCAGCTCGACCGCGGTCGCGTAGTGGTGGGCGAGGATGTCCGCGACGTCCTCGACCCGTTCCCCGGTGGCGGCCTCCATCCACCGGGCAACCGCGACGTGGCGCCGCGCGCGCGCATCTCGCGGGAGCTGGGCGTAGGCGACGTCACGGGTGAGGACGTGCCAGAACGCGTACTCGGTCTCCTGCTCGATGGACGGACGGCGGGACAGGCGTACGAGCTGACGCCGGGAGAGCTCGTGCAGCTGGTGAGAGATCTCGGGCAGGTCGCGTCCGCCCATCGCGGCGAGCGCCCCGACCCAGAAGACCTTCCCGACCACGGCTGCGTCGCCGAGGAGGGCCCGCTCGCCCGGCTCGAGGGTGTCCAGCCGGGCGGCGATCAGTGCCTGCACCGAGTCCGGAAGAGCCGGGACGTCCCCCGCGGCGGCCGTCTCGTGCAGCAGGTCCCGGTCCCGCAGCAGGCGGACGTACTCCTCGACGAACAGCGGGTTGCCGCCGGCCCGTTCCAACAAGGCTCGTTCGACGTCGGCCGGCAGGTGCGCTCCGTCGGCGAGGGCGGTCACCAGGCGCGCGGACTCACTGGCGGAAAGCGGTTCGAGGTTGATCCGGTTGACGTTCGTGAGCCCGGTCGCGAAGGCCGGGTGCCGGTCGAAGAGCTCCGGGCGTGCGGTCCCGACCACCAGCAGCGGCACCCCGACAGCGCGGTCGGCCAGATCCGCGACGAAGGCCAGCATCGCCGGGTCGGCCCAGTGCAGGTCCTCCACGACGAGTACCGCGGGGTTCTCCTCGGCCAGGCTCTCCAGGAACCGCCGCCAGGCGGTGAACAGCTCCTCGCGTCCCACCGCGGGCGCACCTTCGACCCCGACCAGCGGGAGGAGGCGCTGGCGCAGCCAGGCGCGGTCGGCGCCCGTCGGCAGCACCGCCTCCAGCTTGGCCGCGGCCACCGCGGGCTGGTCGGACTCGAGGATGCCGGCGTGCGCCTTGACGATCTCACCGAGCGCCCAGAACGTGATGCCGTCGCCGTAGGGCAGGCACCTCCCCTGGCGCCACGACACCAGGCCCGGCCGGGCGTCGACGTACCGGAACAGCTCCGCCACCGAGCGGGACTTGCCGATGCCCGGCTCGCCGACGACGAGGACTAGCTGGGCCGAGGAGGCGGCGACCGCCTTCTCGAACATCCCCTGCAGGATCGCCTGGTCGACCTCGCGACCCACGAACGGGCCGTCGTGAACCCGCGTCAGGTCGGTCCCGAACCGCGACAGCGGATGCAGGGCCTGGAAGACGTGGACCAGCCCGGACTTACCCTTGACCTCGGCGGGCGGCAGCTCGGTGTAGGCGAAGACCGCCGCGGTCGCCTCGTACGTCGACGCGCCGACGACCACCCCCATCGGCGGCGCGAGGGACTGCAGGCGGGAGGCGGTGTTGACCGCGTCCCCGGCGAGGAATCCCTCGCCCGCCCCCGGCGCCACGCCCCGGCGGACCAGGACCTCGCCGGTGTTGACCCCCAGGCGCAGGCGCAGCGCCTCGCCCGAGGGGGTCGTGACCGACTCCGCGTCCTCGGCGATCCGCAGGGCCGCTCGCACCGCCCGCTCGGGGTCGTCCTCGTGCGACACCGGCACCCCGAAGACGCCGACCACCGCGTCGCCGATGAACTTCTCCACCACCCCGCCGTAGGACTCGATCAGCCGCCGCGCCAGCGCGAAGTACGCACGCAGCATCCGGTCCACGTCCTCGGGGTCGGCCCTCTCCGACGTCGAGGTGAACCCGACCAGGTCGCAGAACACGACCGTGACGACGCGCCGCTCCCCGACCTCGCCACCCTGAGTCGGCCGCTGTGGCGCGCCGCAGAAGGGGCAGAACGCGAAGGCGCCCTCCAGGTCCCGACCGCAGGCGGTGCATGCCACATGAGAACGGTAGGGCCGACCACCCTGTGCGGCCTCCCCCTACGATGATCGCCGCGGGCACGAGCGACTCGAGGAAGGGGCGCCCATGGCAGGGGGCACGGGTACGACGGTCACCCAGGAGCAGGCGGCGGCGCCCGACCGGCAGGGCCTGGTCCTGACCTGCCTCATCCTGGTGGCGGCGGTCGCCAACCTCCCTCTGGCAGTCGCCAACGTCGCCCTGCCGGACATCGGCGTGCACTTCAACGCCTCGCAGACCCAGCTGAACCTTGTCGCTGTCTGCTACAGCCTGGGCTTGGCCATGTCGGTGCTGTGGCTCGGCGCCGTCGGCGACCGTTACGGACGCAAGCAGATGCTGCTCGTCGGCGTCGTGCTGTCCGTGCCCGCCTGCATCCTCGCGGCCTGGGCCCCGCAGATCTGGGTGCTCATCGTCGCGCGACTCGTCGGGGGCATCGCGGCCGGCATGTCCTACCCGACCACGCTCTCGCTCATCACCGCCCTGTGGTCGGGACCCGGACGCACCCGCTCCATCGCCCTGTGGTCGGCGACCGGCGGCGCGATCTCGGCGCTCGGCCCCCTGGTGTCCGGCCTGCTGCTGCAGCACTTCTGGTGGGGGTCGGTCTTCCTCATCACCCTGCCGATCATCGTGATCGCGCTCCCCATGGCGATCCGGCTGGTCCCGAGCCACGTCAACGAGACCACCGACCCGGTCGACAACCTCGGCGGCATCCTGTCCGCGCTGCTCGTCGGGGCGATCATCCTGGCCATCAACTTCGCCGCCGTACCCAACGAGGGAACCCTCGTGCTGAGCCTGGCCATCATCGGCGCCGCTGCCATCGTGGCCTTCCTGCTGCGGGAGCGGCGGGCCGAGTTCCCGCTCTACGACCTCCGGGTCGCCGCTCGCCGGGTGTTCTGGGTGGCCGCTTGCGCCGGGATCATCGTGTTCGGGTCGCTCATGGGTGCCATGTTCATCGGCCAGCAGTTCCTGCAGAACGTCCTCGGCTACTCGACGGTCGACGCGGGTTTCGCGATCCTGCCGGCCGCCTTCTTCATGGTGCTCATCGCCCCGCGCTCGGCCAAGCTCGTGGAGGCCAAGGGCGCTCGCGTGACCCTGCTCCTCGGCTACGCGGCCATCATGGCGGGCTTCCTCACCATGCTCCTGCTGTGGAAGGAAGGCAGCCACTACTGGGAGGTCGGGCTCGGCTACGCGCTCGTCGGCGCGGGCGTCGGGTTCGCGGGCACGCCAGCGTCGCACTCGCTGACCGGCTCGGTTCCGGTGACCAGGGTGGGCATGGCCTCGGGCACCGCCGACCTCCAGCGCGACCTCGGCGGGGCGATCATGCAGTCGATCATGGGGGCGCTGCTCACCGCCGGGTACGCCGCCGCGGCCAACGCGGCGATCGCCGCGTCGCCTCAGTCGGACAAGATCAACTCGAGCGTGCAGAGCGAGCTGACCAAGTCCTTCGACGGGGCGACGGACATCGCCAAGCAGTACCCGCAGTACTCCAACCAGATCATCGCGGCGGCCAAGCAGTCGTTCCTGCAGGGCCAGCACTGGGCGTACTCGGTCGGGATCATCGCGGTCGCCGTCGGCGCCGTCCTCGTCTACTTCTTCTTCCCGAAGGGCGCGGAGGAGAAGCGGCTGCTCGCCGAGTACCACCGCCAGGACACGGCGGAGGCGCACAGCGCCGCGTGACCGGCACGTCCCCACGCAGTCCCTAGGCTGGTGGCCCGAGCCGCGCTCGAGGAGGCACCCGCGTGATCGTCGCCGTCACCAGCCCGGGCGGACGCCTTGGCCGCCGCGTCGTCCGTCTCGCCCTCGCCGACGAGACGGCCCAGGTCCGCCAGCTCAGCCATTACGACGGCAACGACTACACGGTCGTCAACCTGCCCTCGGGCGCCGGGCTGTCCGAGGCCCTCGCCGGGGTCGAGGTGCTCGTGCACACGGCCTCCTCGACGAAGGACCCGTGGTCGGTCGACGTGCAGGGTGCCCGGCGCATCGTCGAGGCAGCCGACCGATCGAGCCTGCGCCACCTCGTCTACGTGTCGATCGTCGGCGTGGACCGCGTCCCCTACGCCTACTACCACGCCAAGTTCGCCGCCGAGCAGGTGCTCCTCGGGTCGGGACTGCCGGTCACCATCGTGCGCGCCACCCAGTTCCACACCTTCCTCGACGACCTGCTGCGCCAGCAACGGCACGGCCCGCTGCTCGCGATCCCCTCCGGGTGGCGGATCCAGCCGGTCGACGTCGACGAGGTCGCGGCCTACGTCTGGGAGGTGGCGCTGGGCGAACCCGGCCACGACGTCCTCGAGATGGCCGGACCGCAGGAGATCGGCTCCAGGGACCTCGCGCGGCTGTGGGCCAGCACGTGGATCGAGGAGCACCCCGAGGAGGTCGCCCCCAAGCCGCGCGTGCTGCCCCTCCCGGTGCCCGGCAAGCTGGCGAAGGCGTTCAAGCAAGGCCTGGCCCTGCCCGGCCCCGGTGCGCACCTGGGCACCGTCACCTACGCCCAGCACCTCGAGGCTCAGCTCCTGGCGTAGAATTTGCTTGACTTCTAGCTACTTGAGGTCTAGGAAACTACCAGCAGGTCATCCACTCACGCTGGAGGTAGCCATGACCACGATCGCAGTTCGGCACTCGGTGGCCGACTACGACACCTGGAAGCTCGTCTTCGACGAGCACGAGAAGATCCGCCGCAGCCACGGTGCGACGGAGCATCGAGTGCTCCGGGAGGGCAACAACGTCCTGGCGCTGATCCACTTCCCCGACGCCGCATCGGCTCGCACCTTCAGCGAGGACCCCAGCCTGCACGACGCCATGGAGCGTGGCGGCGTCCTCGGCGCACCGGATGTGAGCGTCTGGGACCAGGACGTCGAGGAGCGGTACTGACTGCGCAGGCTCCGCGGCCGAAGGGCTCCCCTCGTAGCGGGAGCCCTTCGGCGACTGCCGACGCCTTCGAGCGCGAGTTCCCCGGGGGCAGCGAGTCCGCCAACGCCTGCATGATGGCACTCGTCCAGACCGCTGAGGCCTTCCTGGGGGTGGTCGACCAGGCCCTGCGCGACCACGGACTGTCCCGGGCCGGACGTCAGGCCCTCGCCGTCATCGATGGTGCGGGCGAGCCCTTGTCCCCCACTGCCATCGCTGATCGGCTCATCGTCACCACCGCGAGCGTCACGTCGCTCCTCGACACCCTCGAGCGCAAGGGCTTGCTGATGCGCCGGCCCGACCCGGACGACCGGCGCAGGCTGCACGTCGTGCTCACCGACGCGGGTCGCGAGGCGGTCGAGGACTTCCTGCCTCAAGTCGTCGCCCTGCAGACGGCTGCCCTGTCGGGCCTGGCCGAGGCCGAGCGTCAGACCCTCCTCGACCTGCTCCGCCGGATCGAGGCGGGCGTCGCCGCGGTCGATGCACGAGCCGTGGTCGCGGCGGCCCCTCGCCGGGGGACCCCGCGCCGCGGCTGAGGCAGGATCGGCCGGCACCCAGGGGTCAGCTGGCGTCGGCGGGTTCAGGATCCGGGATCGGACCCACCTGGGACGAGGACCGCTCGTCCTCGGGAAGCGAGATCACCGCGGGTGCGGACAGCGCGTCCAGCCGGTTGACGAGCCGGTCCTGGCGCCAGACCAGCCGGAAGATCAGCATCGACGCCAGCCCCACCACCCCGGCGAGCGAGACGGCGCGGGCGGCACCGAGGGACTCCGCGGCCCAGCCCATGACCAGGTAGGCCACGGCAGAGGCGGCGTTGAACCCCGCGAAAGCCATGCCCACCACCCGCCCACGACGCGCGGGAAGGGTCAGCTGGACGACCGAGGCGATGATCGTGATGACGAACGCGGTCATGCTCCCCGCGACGAACCACAGGCCGAACGCCACCGCCGGCTCGGGGTCGATCGACGTGGCGAACAGGGTGAGGCAGGACAGGCAGGCCATCGGGACGATCAGGGGCACCTGGTCGGGAAGCCGTACCCGGCTGAGCACCGCCGCGCCGACGAAGGAGCCCGCCGGAGCCGCCGCCAGCAGCAGCCCGCTCGTGGTGGCCGACTGCCCTGGGTGGTAGCCGACGGCCACCGCCTCCGGTGCGCTGAAATAGAGGGTGGAGATCCAGCTGACGAGGACGATGGGCCGCTTGAGCGGGTCCCGGAAGATCTCGCGCGCGCCCAGCTTGACGTCGGCGAGCAGGCGCCGGACCGACGTACCGGTCTCGTCCGCCGCCGGGCGGGCTCGCACCTGGGTTCGGACCAGGGCGTAGGAGACGAGGAAGGTCAGAGCGTCGAGGGCGAGGACCTCGCGGGCACCGATGAGCTGGATGACGATCCCGCCCACGACGAAGCCGCCGACCTGCATGCCGAGGTTGACCATGCGACCGGCCGCCTGAGCGGCGGTGAACTCGCTGGGGTCACGCAGGATGTCGGCGTACAGCGCGGTCCGGGCGCTGGCGAACGGCCCGGTGGCGAGCTCGGAGACCAGGAGCAGGGCGAGGAGGGGCGCGATCGACGTCCCGGGGCCGGCCAGGAGGGCCAGGAACCCGATGACGAGGGCTCGGAGCAGGTCGCAGACGACCATGACGGTGCGGCGCGGGTAGCGGTCCGCGAGCGACCCGAGCATCGCCTTGGCCACCACGCCCGGGATGAAGCTGACCGCGAGGGTCGCGGCGGCGGCGAGCAGGCTGCCGCTGCGCTCGTAGACGAGCAGGGTGAGCGCGATCCGCGCGACCTGGTCGCCGGCGTCGGAGCAGACCTGGGCGAGGAGCAGCCCGCGCACCTCGCGGTTGCGCCACACCTCACGCAGCGGAGCTCGCCCCGAACGGCTCACGCGTAGAACACCCTCTCCACCACGGCCCGAGCGCGGCGCGTGGTCCGTCGGTAGTCCTCCACCAAGTCACCGGTCCGTCCCGGAGAGTAGCCGACGACCCGGGCGACGGCGGCCAGTTCGCGTACGTCGGACGGCAGGGTGTCCGACGCGCGGCCGCGGACCAGCGTGATCGCGTTGCGCACGCTGGTCGCCGTCTCCCACGCGTGCGCGAGCACCGACGCGTCCTCCGGCGTCATGAGGCCGGCGGCGACCCCGGCGGCCAGCGCCTGGAGGGTCCTGGTGGTCCGCAGCGCCGGCACGTCGGCTCCGTGCCGCAGCTGCAGGAGCTGGATCGTCCACTCCACGTCGGCCAGCCCGCCACGGCCCAGCTTGGTGTGCAGGGTCGCGTCCGCCGCGCGCGGCAGCCGCTCGCCCTCCACCCTGGCCTTGATCCGTCGGACCTCGCGGACGTCGGCCTCGGTGAGCCCGGCGGGCGGGTAGCGCACGGGGTCGACGAGGTGGACGAACTGTTGTCCGAGGTCCGCGTCGCCCGCGGCCGGCTCGGCCCTCAGCAGCGCCTGCGCCTCCCAGACCAGCGACCAGCGGGCGTAGTAGGCCGCGTATGACGCGAGGGTGCGCACCAGCGGGCCGTTGCGCCCCTCGGGTCGAAGGTTGGTGTCGACGACGAGGGGCGGGTCGGTGGTCGGGATGGCCAGGAGCCGGCGCATCTCCTCGGCCACAGCATGGGCCGCGGTCTGCGCATCGCGCTCGTCGGCCCCTGGGCGCGGGTCGTGCACGAACATCACGTCGGCGTCGCTGCCGTACCCGAGCTCGTGACCCCCGAAGCGGCCCATGGCGACGACGAGGACCCGGGTCGGCAGCGGAGTACGGCGTTCCGCCTCGATGGCTCGCGTCGCGATGCGCAGGCCGGCGTCCAGCGCGGCAGCAGTCACGTCGGACAGGGCGTCTCCGACCCCCTTGACGTCGAGGAGGCCGAGCAGGTCGGCGCAGGCGATCCGGAACAGCTCGCGCCGGCGCACGCCACGTACCGCCGTGATCGCCTCGACCTGGTCGGTGTAGCGCCCGGCGAGCGCGAGCATCTCCGATCCCAGCACCTCGCGCGAGCGCGGCGTGAGCTCCTCGTCGGAGGCGAGCAGCTGCACGGCCTCGGGGGCCCGCAGCAGCAGGTCGCTCGCGTAGCGGCTGGAGGCGAGGACGGCGGCGAGGCGCTCGGCCGTGACGCTCTGGTCGCGCAGGAGCCGTAGGTACCAGGGCGTGGAGCCCAGCGCGTCGCTCACCTGGCGGAAGCCGAGCAGGCCGGCGTCGGGGTTGGGGTGGTCGGCGAACCAGGCGAGCATCACCGGGAGGAGGGTCTGCTGGATCGCCGCCCGACGGGACACCCCGGACGTCAGCGCCTCGATGTGCCTCAGCGCGCGCTCCGGGTCGGCGTACCCGAGCGCCTCCAGCCGCTGTTCGGCCGCCTCGGGTGTCAGTCGCGCCTCCTCGGCCGGCAGCCGGGCGACGGCGTTCAGCAGCGGACGGTAGAAGAGCTTCTCGTGCAGGCGGCGCACCTCGCGGGCGTGCCGGGACCAGGTGCGCGTCAGGTCCTCGACCGGCTGCTCGCGGAAGCCCAGCGAGCGCGCCAGCCGGCGCATCCCCGGCTCGTCGTCAGGGACGACGTGCGTGCGCTGCATCCGGAACAGCTGCAGCCGGTGCTCCATCGAGCGAAGGAACCGGTACGCCCGGTCGAGCTCGGCTGCGTCGTCGCGCCCGACGTACCCGCGGGTGGACAGCTGTTCCAGCGCCTCCAACGTCGAGGCCGAGCGCAGGAAGACATCGGTGCGGCCGTGGACGAGCTGGAGCAGCTGCACCGCGAACTCGACGTCGCGCAGCCCCCCTCGGCCGAGCTTGATCTGGCGCTGCGCCTGCCCCGCGGGTACGTGCTCCTCCACGCGCCGGCGCATCGCCTGGACGTCCTCGACGAAGTGCGGCCGGGCCGCGGCACCCCAGACGAAGGGCGCCACGTCGTCGACGAAGCGCGTCCCCAGCTCGCGGTCCCCGGCCGCCGGGCGGGCCTTGAGGAGGGCCTGGAACTCCCAGGTGCTCGCCCAGCGCTCGTAGTAGGCCAGGTACGAGGCGGGCGTGCGCACGAGGGCGCCCTGACGCCCCTCCGGCCGCAGGTTCGCGTCGACCGGCCAGATGACGCCCTCGGGGGTGTGGGCGGAGCAGACCTGCATGACCGCGGTCGAGAGCCTCGTCGCCGCAGCCAGCGCCGCCGTCTCCTCCACGCGATCGGCCGGCTCGGCGACGAAGAGCACGTCGACGTCGCTGACGTAGTTCAGCTCCCGTCCGCCGCACTTGCCCATGGCCACGATCGCGAGCCGGACCTGGTCCGCGGCCGGCTCGTGCTCCGCCATGGCGATCCGCAGCGCGGCCTCGAGCGCGGCGTCGGCGAGCGCGGCCAGCCCCGCGGCGACGTGCTCGACACCGAGCTCTCCGACCAGGTCGCGGGCGGCGAGGGCGAGCACCCGGCGGCGGTAGGCCACCCGCAGGGCGTCGCGGCCCGCCGCACCGGTACGGACGGCCCTGGACTGGGGGTCCCACGGATCGGCACCCACGGCGCGCAGGAGGTCTTCGCGCGGGTCGCGTCCGTCCAGCGCGGCGTCTTCGTCGGGGGCGAGGACGCGGACCTGGTCCGGGTGGCGAGCCAGGTGCTCGCCCAGGGCGAGGCTGCCCCCCAGGACGGCGACCAGCCGGCGCAGCCACGTACCCGACTCCTCCGCTACCGCGTCCCGCACGAACCGGCGCGCGAGCGGGCCGGCCTCGAGCACGCGGACGAGGCCGGCGAGGGCAAGGTCCGGGTCCGCGGCGTCCCCGAGGGTGTCGAGCAGCCCCTCGCCGGCCGCGTCGTCGAGGGAGGGGTCCAGCCGCTGGAGGTCTGCGAGCAGGTCCTCGACCCGCGCGACGTCGGCGAACCCCAGCCGGACGAGACGCCCGGCGAGCGTGGACGTGCGGCCTGTGGGCTGGGTCACCGGACTGCGGCGCCCCTACAGGACGGGCAGGTAGCGGTCGCGCTCGAAGACCGTCACCTGGGAGCGGTACTCCTGCCACTCGGCCCGCTTGTTGCGCAGGAAGAAGTCGAAGACGTGCTCACCGAGGGTCTCGGCGACGAGCTCGCTGCCCTCCATGACCGCGATCGCCTCCTTGAGGTTCTGCGGGAGCGGCTCGATGCCGAGCGCGCGACGCTCCGCCTCGGTGAGCGACCAGACGTCGTCCTCGGCGCCGGGCGGCAGCTCGTAGTTCTGCTCGACCCCCCGGAGCCCGGCGGCCAGCAGCACGGCGAAGGACAGGTACGGGTTGCACGCGCTGTCCATCGAGCGGACCTCGATCCGCGTGGACTGGCCCTTGCCCGGCTTGTACATCGGCACCCGGACCATCGCGGAGCGGTTGTTGTGCCCCCAGCAGACGTACGCCGGCGCCTCGCCGCCGCCGTAGAGGCGCTTGTAGGAGTTCACCCACTGGTTGGTGACGGCGGTGATCTCCGGCGCGTGCCGCAGCAGGCCGGCGATGAACGCGCGGGCGACCTTGGAGAGCTGGTACTCCGCGCCGGCCTCGAAGAAGGCGTTCCGGTCGCCCTCGAACAGCGACAGGTGGGTGTGCATCCCCGAGCCGGCGTGCTCGGTGTACGGCTTGGGCATGAAGGAGGCGTAGAGGTTCTGCTCCAGCGCGACCTGCTTCATCACCAGCCGGAAGGTCATGATGTTGTCGGCCGTGGTCAGCGCGTCGGCGTACCGCAGGTCGATCTCCTGCTGGCCCGGCGCCCCCTCGTGGTGGCTGAACTCCACGGAGATGCCCATCGCCTCGAGCATCGTGATGGCCTGGCGCCGGAAGTCCTGGCCGACCCCGTGCGGGGTGTGGTCGAAGTAGCCGGAGGAGTCGACCGGCACCGGGGCCCGTCCCGGTTCCGGCTGGTCCTTGAACAAGAAGAACTCGATCTCGGGGTGGGTGTAGAAGGTGAAGCCCAGCTCCGCGGCCCGGCCGAGCGCGCGCTTCAGGACGTAGCGCGGGTCGGCGTAGCTCGGGGTGCCGTCGGGCATGAGAATGTCGCAGAACATCCGCGCGACGCCGGGTGACTCCGAGCGCCACGGCAGCACCTGGAAGGTCGCGGGATCCGGCTTGGCCAGCATGTCGGACTCGTACACGCGCGCGAAACCCTCGATCGCCGAGCCGTCGAAGCCGATGCCCTCGGCGAACGCGCCCTCGAGCTCGGCCGGTGCCACCGCGACCGACTTGAGGAAGCCGAGCACGTCGGTGAACCAGAGACGGACGAACCGGATCTCGCGCTCCTCCAGGGTGCGGAGGACGAACTCCTGCTGCTTGTCCACGGACCCATCCTGCCGTGCGCACGTGTCCCACGGGTAACACACCGCGCGGACACGGCGAGACGGGTCGTGAAAGGCTTCAGCCGTGCCCCAGCTGCGGCTCGCCCTGGCCCAGGCCGACCCGACGGTGGGCGACATCGCGGGCAACGCCGCACTGGTGCTCGACCGCGCCGCGGCGGCCCACGCGGCGGGTGCGCACCTGCTCGTCCTCCCGGAGATGTTCCTGACCGGCTATCCCGTCGAGGACCTCGCGCTGCGTCCGTCCTTCATCGAGGCGTCACGCAACGCGGTCGTCGCGCTGGCGGCGGACCTCACCGACGCCAGGCTGGGCGAGGTCGTCGTCATGGTCGGCTTCCTGGACCGGCTCGAGGACGCCCCCGACGTCGTCGGCCGCCCGCGCCGCTCGCCGCAGAACGCGGTCGCCGTGCTGCACCGGGGATCGGTCGTGGCGCGCTACGCCAAGCACCACCTGCCCAACTACGGAGTGTTCGACGAGTACCGCTACTTCGTCCCGGGGACCGAGACGGTCGTCGTGCGCGTACACGGCGTCGACGTCGCGATCGCCATCTGCGAGGACCTGTGGCAAGACGGCGGGCCGGTCGCTGAGTACGCCGCGCGCGCCCCCGGCCTGCTCGTGGTACCGAACGGGTCGCCCTACGAGCGCAACAAGGACGACGTACGTCTCGCGCTGTGCCGCCGCCGCGCGGCGGAGGCCGGCTGCACGCTGGCGTACCTCAACACCGTCGGCGGCCAGGACGAGCTCGTCTTCGACGGGGACTCCCTCGTCGTCGCGGCGGACGGCGGGGTGCTGGCCCGCGGGCCCCAGTTCGCCGAGGAGCTGCTCGTGCTGGACCTGGACCTGCCGCTCGCCGATCAGGAGCGTCTCGTCGAGGCGGTGACCTCGGCCGGGCCGCTGCCGGCGTACCCGCCGTTGCCCGCCCCGACGTACGAGCGGCTGAGCGACCCGGCCGAGGTGTACGCCGCGCTGGTCCTCGGGCTGCGCGACTACGCCGGCAAGAACGGCTTCCGCTCGGTGGTGCTCGGGCTCTCCGGCGGCATCGACTCCGCGCTGGTGGCGACGATCGCCTGCGACGCACTGGGGCCGGACGCTGTGCACGCCGTCTCGCTGCCGAGTGTGTACTCCAGCTCGCACAGCCTCTCGGACGCGGCGGACCTCGCCGGGCGGACCGGCCTGCACTACCGGGTGGTCGAGATCGCGCCGATGGTGGCCGCCTTCGTCGACTCCCTGGGGCTGACCGGCCTCGCCGAGGAGAACGTGCAGGCCCGCGTGCGGGGGACGACGTTGATGGCGCTCTCGAACAGCGAGGGCCACCTCGTGCTCGCGACCGGCAACAAGAGCGAGCTCTCGGTCGGCTACAGCACGATCTACGGCGACGCCGTCGGCGGCTTCGCGCCGCTGAAGGACGTACCGAAGACCCTGGTCTTCGCGCTGGCCCGGTGGCGCAACGACGACGCGGCCGCTCGTGGCGAGGTCCCGCCGATCCCCGAGCACACCATCACCAAGCCGCCGTCGGCGGAGCTGCGGCCCGGCCAGCTGGACACCGACTCACTCCCCGACTACGCGCTCCTCGACGACGTGCTCGACGACTACGTGGAGGGCGACCGGTCGGCTGCCGACGTGGTGGCAGACGGCTTCGAGCCGGCCCTCGTCGAGCGGGTCATGCGCATGACCGACGGCGCGGAGTGGAAGCGCCGGCAGTACCCGCCGGGCACGAAGATCACCGTACGTGCCTTCGGCCGCGACCGTCGGCTCCCCATCACCAACGCCTGGCACGAG
>DATJPE010000015.1 GCA_035506535.1 Actinomycetes bacterium
CCGCGCCATGCTCGCCGACACCCTCGACATCACCCGCGACTGCTACACCGCATACCTGCAAGCCGATGAGCCCACCAGACGGATCTTCAACCAGGCCTTCTTCACCAAGATCTACATCGATGAAGACGATCAAAGCCGTCAACGACAGGTCCGCGTCGACTACAACCAGCCATTCGACGACCTGCTGTCACGCCTCGTGCCAGCAGGTGTCCACCGCCAAATGCTCGACGCACTCGATGGGCCTGGGCACCAGCAGACGACCGGTGCAACTGGCAACCAGCCCGGCGTGCGTGACGGCCAGGGTTCTCATACCGACCTTTTGGTGGAGCTGAGGGGACTCGAACCCCTGACCCCCTGCATGCCATGCAGGTGCGCTACCAGCTGCGCCACAGCCCCAGCCGCCCTCGCGGGCGAGCCAACAGGATAGCCGTACGCCGTTCCCGCGACCCAATCAGCGCCAACCCGCCCGCCTCAGCCCTGGGCGTCCTCCCCGACGACGGGCTCGGGCAGCGTCCCGGCGTTGTGCTCGGCGAGGCGCCAGCCGCCGTCCGCGCGCTCCTCGAGCACCGACCAGGCCGCGTTGGCCAGGCCGCCGAGGACGTCCCAGTGCTCCACGGGCAGGGCGAGGAGAGTGCCGATCGACGCGCGCGCCGTACCGCCGTGCGTGACGACCACGAGGATCCCGCCGGGGTCGAGCACCTCGAGCCCGCGGCGGATGGCGGCGACGGCACGCTCGGCCACCTGGGACCGGGTCTCGCCGTCCCCGCCGGGAGCCACGTCCTCCCCCGCACGCCAGGCCCGGTAGCGCGGCCCGTCCATCTCCTGGATCTCCCGGCCCAGATGACCCTCCCACGAACCGCCGTAGGTCTCGCGCAGGTCAGGGTCGTGAAGGACCTCCAGGCCGGTCCAGCGTGACAGGGCGGCGGCGGTGTCCGCGGCCCGCACCAGGTCGGAGGACAGGATCGCGGCGGGCGGCAGGGAGGCCAGCAGCCGGGCGGAGCGCTCGGCCTGGTCGAGCCCGACCGGGTCGAGCTCGACGTCGAGATGCCCCTGGAAGCGGTTCTCGCTGTTCCAGGCGGTACGCCCGTGCCGCCACAGGACGACCCGGCGGCCCCTGCCGCGCGCCGCCGGGGGGCTCACGCGCCGGGGCGCTCGGCCAGGCCCTCGCGCGACGTCCGCCCGCCGCGTCCTGATGAGACGCTCTCGGGGAGGGGGATGACCGGGCAGTCGCGCCACAGCCGCTCGAGGGAGTAGTACACCCTCTCCTCCGCGTGCTGCACGTGCACGACGACGTCGACGTAGTCGAGCAGCACCCAGCGGCCTTCGCGCTCACCCTCGCGGCGGGTCGGACGCAGGTCGAAGTCGCGGCGCAGCCGCTCCTCGATGGCGTCGACGATCGCCTGGACCTGGCGGTCGTTGGGCGCCGAGCAGAGCAGGAACGCGTCGGTGATCGCGAGCTGCTCGGAGACGTCGAAGGCGATGATGTCCTCCGCCAGCTTGTCGGAGGCCGCCTCGGCGGCCGCCACGACGACGGCGATGGACTCTGCTGCTGCGGTCACGAGCGGTGGGCCCTCAGGGTGGTCGAGGTCATCGGACCCTCAAGGATCTCACGGGCGATAGTCGGTCCCGAGCACCACGACGACGTCGGCGATGCTCTGGCCCTCGCCGGTGACCCGCAACGAGGCGTCGGTGAGTCCCAGCGCCTTGGCGACCTGGTCGCCCATCGCCCGCTGCTGCGGGGTGTCCTCGGAGATGAGGACCACCGTCGGGTCCTTGTCGAAGGGCAGGAGGTTGCCGCCGGGGACGTACACGTCACCGGCCTTGGCGAGCTTGGCGCGCGTGGTCTCCCCCAGCCCGGGCGTGCCGACCCCGTTGCGGACGAGGACCCGGATCGCGGTCGGGTTGGCCGCGTCGCCGGTCGAGCTGCCGGTCAGTGCCGACAGGGCGCCCTCGGCTCCGGTGGAGTCCACGGTGTACGTCGGCGTCCCGCCGGTGTCGAGCTCGTGCACCGGCAGCGACTGGTAGACCAGCGAGTTGCTGGCGTCGAGCGCAGTCAGGTCCGCCAGGACCTGGCTGAGCCGGGCCAGCGGCATCGTGGAGTGGCTGGTCGCCCCGAGCGCGGCGAGCTGGGCGCTCACCCCGGCCGGCTTGGCGGACAGCTTGGCGAAGACGGCCTCGAGGACGGTGTCGAGCCGGGCCAGCTGCGCCTGGGCCGGCTGGCCGGGCACGGCGTACGTCGCGAACTCGGCCGCAGCGGCCCCGCCCAGGTGCTGCTGGCCGGCGGTGATCTTGATCACGTCGCCCTGGCGCACGTCGACGTCGACGTCGGCGTCGACCCCGCCGATACTGTCCACCAGCGCGGCCAGGCCGGCGGGGGTCAGGGTCCAGGTGCCGTCGATGCGCAGGCCCAGCGCGTCGGACAGGCCGTCCGCGGCGGCAGTGCCGGGCAGGAGGGCTGCGCTTTGCATGGTGGCCCCGCCGTCACCACCGGCGTCCACGGACAGCTGCGGCGGGACGAGCACGACGGCCCCGGCGCTGGCGTGCTGGTCACCGAGCAGGGCGATGCCCTCGGCGCCCTGGGCGTCCACGATCTGCAGCAGCACGACCGAGCTGGGGATGCTGGCCACTGGCGCGGCGTGGTGCTTGCCGCCGGCATGCCGGGAGACGTAGGTCGCCGCGACGACCAGCAGGACCAGGGCCACGAGCGCGGCCAGGACGACGCGGGTGCGCTGCGAGCGGCGCTCGCGCTCCTGACGGGCGAGGGTGCGCGAGCCGAGCGGGACGGCGCCGGACGGCAGGACGGAGGGGTTGCCTGCCGGGACGACCGCCCCGCTCGGGGCCGCGGGGGGCGGGGGCTCAAACGGCAGCGCCGGCCCGGTGGGGTGAGGGAGGTCGGAGGGGGCGCCGACATGGGCGAGGACGGGTGCCTCGGCGGGGACCGCCGCGTGCCCCGGGTCCGCGTCGCTGCGGGCCGGCGCCGCCGGGGCAGCCTGGCGCTTGGGCCAGCCCAGCCCGCGGCGTTGCTTCGGCGCCGCCCGCTTTCCGGTCACGCGCCCCCCTCGGGTGCGTGACGAACCGTCGCGCCGTCCGCCATACGGCGGTACAGACCGCGCTTGCTGATGTACTGCACGACACCGTCCGGCACGAGGTACCAGATCGGCAGGTTGGCCCCGATTCTTTCGCGGCAATCGGTACTGGAAATCGCCAGGGCCGGGACCTCGATGAGGCTCACCTGCCCCAGCGGCAGCCCCGGGTCGGCCAGGTGGTGCCCGGGACGGGTCACCCCGACGAAGTGGGCGAGACCCACGACCTGGTCGGCGTCCTGCCAGGTGAAGATCTGCGCGAGCGCGTCCGCCCCGGTGATGAAGTACAGCTCCCAGTCCGGGCGAGCGGCCCGCAGGTCACGCAGCGTGTCCACGGTGTAGGTCGGCCCACCGCGGTCGATGTCGATCCGGCTGACCCAGAACCGGGGGTTCGAGGCGGTGGCGATGACCGTCATGAGGTAGCGGTCCTCGGCCGGGGTGACCTCCCGGCTCTCCTTCTGCCACGGCTGGAACGTCGGGACGAACACCACCTCGTCCAGGTGGAAGCGGGCCGCGACCTCGGAGGCGGCCACGAGGTGGCCGTGGTGGATCGGGTCGAAGGTGCCGCCCATCACCCCCAGGCGCCGTGGGGCGCTCACCGCCGTGTCAGCGGTCGCGGTTGAACCGCGTCACGATGAAGAGCAGCAGCGCCAGCCCGAGGAAGACGCCGAGCCCCGCGAGGATGGCCTCGTGCTCCTCCTTCGGCGAGGAGGCCTTCTCGGCGACCAGGTGGGTCAGGAGGAGGAGTGCGCTCATGCCCGGAGCCTAGCGGCGGACGTGGCCGTCGCCGGTGACGACGTACGTGGTCGTGGTGAGCTCGGGCAAGCCCATGGGCCCCCGCGCGTGCAGCTTCTGGGTCGAGATGCCGATCTCGGCACCGAAGCCGAACTCTCCGCCGTCGGTGAAGCGGGTGGACGCGTTGACCATCACGGCGGCGGCGTCGACCCCGCTGACGAAGCGCTGGGCTGCGGTGACGGAGTCGGTGACGATCGCCTCGGTGTGCCCGCTCCCCCACCGCCGGATGTGCCGCAGGGCCTCGTCGACGTCATCCACGACACCGGCGGCGATGTCGAGGCTGTAGTACTCCGCGGCCCAGTCCTCGTCGGTGACTGGCGCGAACGCGACGCCGGCGGCCGGCACGTACGCCGCGATGCGATCGTCGCCGTGCACCGTGACCCCGGCCTCCCTCAGGGCCGCGAGCGCCTTGGGCAGGAACGCCCCCGCGACGTCGGCGTGCACGAGGAAGGTCTCCGCGGCGTTGCACACGCTCGGGCGCTGCGCCTTGGCGTTGACGAGGATGCTCACCGCCTTGTCGATGTCGGCGTCCGCGTCGACGTACACGTGGCAGTTGCCGATCCCGGTCTCGATGCTCGGAACCCTCGACTCCTCCACGACCGAGCGGATCAGTCCCGCTCCCCCGCGCGGGATCACCACGTCGACCAGGCCGCGTGCCGTGATCAGGTGGGTGACCGACTCGTGAGAGGTGCCGGGGACCAGCTGCACCGACTCCCGCGGCAGCCCGCTCGCCTCGAGGGCGTCCTGCATGACGTCGACGAGCACCTCGTTGGTGGCATACGCGCTGCTCGAGCCGCGCAGCAGGACGGCATTGCCCGACTTCAGGCCGAGGCCAGCGGCGTCCACGGTCACGTTCGGGCGCGCCTCGTAGATGATCGCGACCACGCCGAGGGGGACGCGGACCTGGCGGATCTGCAGGCCGTTGGGCTGGGTCCAGCCGCGTACCACGACACCGACCGGGTCGGGCAGGTCGGCGATGTCGCGCAGCGCGTCGGCGATGGCCGCGACCCGGGCCTCGGTGAGGGTGAGCCGGTCGACGATGCCCTCGGAGGTCCCGTTCGCCCGCGCGCGGGAGACGTCGGCAGCGTTGGTCTCCGTGATGCGCCCGCTCTCCTTGACCAGCGCGTCGGCCATGGCGTGCAGGGCGGCGTCCTTGGTGGCCCGGGACGCCTGGGCGAGGTGGACCGCCGCGCCCTTGGCCCGCCGCGCCGTGGCGAGGACGGCCTCGCGCTCGCCCGGGACCGACGTCGTCGACATGTGCCCAGCGTAGTGGGCCAGTCGTCAGGCGCGGCGTGCGTCAGGGCGCCCGGAACGCCTGACAGCTCACCGCTTGGGCGGACGGTCAGAGGAGGACGAGGTCGTCGCGGTGGACGACCTCGCGCTCGTACGTCGGCCCGAGGTCGGCCGCCAGCTCACGGGTCGAGCGGCCCAGCATCGAGGGCAGCTCGGACGCGCCGTAGTTGACCAGCCCACGTGCGACAGCGACCCCGGAGTCGGCGTCGACGAGGTCGACGGCGTCGCCGGCCTCGAAGTCGCCCTCCACCGCCGTGACGCCGGCGGGCAGCAACGACAGCCGGCGCTGGACGACGGCGCGCACGGCCCCGGGATCGAGCAGCAGCCGGCCGGCCGGCGCCACCGCGTGCTGCAGCCACAGCAACCGGGTCCGCGCCCGGGTCCCCGTCGCGTGGAAGAACGTCCCGGCCTCAGCGCCCGCGAGCGCCTCCGCGGCGGCCGCCGTCGAGGTGAGCACCACCGGTACGCCCGCCGACGTGGCGATGCGGGCGGCCTCGACCTTGGTGGTCATCCCACCCGTCCCGACGCCGGCGCGCCCGGCACGCCCGGGCCGGCCCAGCGACACCCCGACCAGGTCCTCCTCCGAGCGGACCTCGCGCAGCAGCTCGGTCCCAGGCTTGGCGGGGTCACCGGAGTACAGCCCGTCGACGTCGGACAGCAGGACCAGCAGGTCCGCACCCACCAGGTGCGACACCAGGGCGGCGAGCCGGTCGTTGTCGCCGAAGCGGATCTCGTCGGTGGCGACCGTGTCGTTCTCGTTGACGATGGGCAGGGCGCCGAGCTCCAGCAGCCGGTAAAGGGTCCGCTGGGCGTTGCGGTAGTGGGCCCGCCGGGTCACGTCCTCTGAGGTGAGCAGGACCTGCCCGACGACGACACCCCGGGCGGCGAACGCGTCGGTGTAGCGGTGCATCAGCCGCCCCTGGCCCACGCTGGCCGCGGCCTGCTGGGTGGCGAGGTCGCGCGGCCGGCGCACCTGCCCGAGCGGGGCGAACCCGGCGGCGATGGCGCCCGAGGAGACGAGCACGATCTCCCGGCCGGACGTACGCGCGCGGGACAGCACCTCGGCCAGCCCGTCGACCGCGCCCTCGTCGATCGTACCGGTGCCGTCGGTCAGTGACGACGAGCCGACCTTGACCACGACCCGCCGGGCCTGCGCGACGCTGGCGCGGGGCATCAGAGGCCCTCGAGCCGTACGTCGGTGCCGCGCGGGCCGAGCGCGCCGGCACCGGCCTCGATCGAGGGCTCCCAGTCGAACACCCAGCCGTCCTCGCCGCCGATGACGACCTCCGCCCCCGGGGTCGCACCCAGCTCGACGAGTCGCTCCTCGACGCCCAGGCGGGCGAGGCGGTCGGCGAGGTAGCCGACCGCCTCGTCGTTGGTGAAGTCGGTCTGGCGTACCCAGCGTTCAGGCTTGACCCCGCGCACGCGGAACCGCTCGCCCTCGCGGACGACGCTGAACTGCGCCTCGTCGACCGCCCGGGGACGCAGCACGATCCGGTGCGGCTCCGCCGGCTCGGCGTGGGCGCGCGCGGCGGCGACCAGCTCGGCCATCGCGTACGACAGCTCTCGCAGCCCGGCGTGCGAGACGGCCGAGACGGCGTACACCCGCAGCCCGCGCTCGCGCAGGATCGGCGTGACCAGCTCGGCGAGCTCGGCGCCCTCGGGGACGTCGACCTTGTTGAGGGCGACGATGCGCGGCCGGTCCTCCAGGCCGCCGTACGCCGCGAGCTCCGCCTCGATGACGTCGAGGTCGGACACCGGGTCGCGGCCCGGCTCGAGCGTGGCGCAGTCGAGGACGTGGACCAGCGCGGCGCACCGTTCGACGTGGCGCAGGAACTCCAGGCCGAGGCCGCGGCCCTCGCTCGCCCCCTCGATGAGGCCGGGTACGTCGGCCACGGTGAAGCGCACGTCACCGGCCTCCACGACCCCGAGGTGCGGGGTCAGCGTGGTGAACGGGTAGTCGGCGATCTTGGGGCGGGCGGCGGAGAGGGCGGCGACCAGGCTGGACTTGCCGGCGCTGGGGAAGCCGACCAGGCCGATGTCGGCGACCGTCTTGAGCTCGAGGACGACGTCGCCCGACCAGCCGGGCTCGCCGAGCAAGGCGAAGCCCGGGGCCTTGCGGCGGGTCGTCGCCAGGGCGGCGTTGCCGAGCCCGCCCCGGCCGCCCTGCGCGACGACGTACCGGGTCCCGGCGCCGACCAGGTCGGCGAGCGGCTCGCCGTCAGGGCTGGACACCACGGTCCCATCGGGGACCGGGAGGACGAGGTCGTCGCCGTCGGCCCCGCTCCGGTGGTCGCCCTGGCCGGCCTTGCCGGACGTCGCGTGCCGGTGCGGGGCGCGGTGGTAGTCCAGCAGCGTGGTGACGTTCGGGTCGACGACGAGGACGACATCGCCGCCGCGCCCGCCGTTGCCGCCGTCCGGCCCGCCCAGCGGCTTGAACTTCTCGCGGTGGATCGAGGCGCAGCCATTCCCGCCGTCGCCGGCGGCGACGTGCAGCACCACGCGATCGACGAAGCTCGCCACGTGGTGCCTCCTCTCGGCGGTCGGACCCTCCCGGCGGGACGACGTACCTGCGACGGCCCCTCGAGACGACGGGAGGGCGGTACCCGGCCGGGCCCGCCCTCCTCGGTGTGCTTCCCGCTCGGCGGTCAGTCCGCCACGGGAACGACGTTGATGACGCGTCGGCCGCGCCGCGTGCCGAACTCCACGCTGCCGCCGACCAGTGCGAACAGCGTGTCGTCGCTGCCGCGGCCGACCCCGGTGCCGGGGTGGAAGTGGGTGCCGCGCTGGCGGATGATGATCTCGCCGGCGTTGACGACCTGGCCGCCGAATCGCTTCACGCCGAGGCGCTGCGCCGCGGAGTCGCGACCGTTGCGGGACGACGAGGCGCCCTTCTTGTGAGCCATCGCTTGGTCCTACTTCGTCTCGATGCCGGTGACCCGGACCTGGGTGAGCTTGCTGCGGTGCCCGAGGCGCTTGCGGTAGCCGGTCTTGTTCTTGTACTTCAGGATGTTGATCTTGGGACCCTTGGCGTCGGCGACGACCTCGGCCGTGACGCTGACCTTGGCCAGCGCGGCGGCGTCGGAGGTCACGGCGTCGCCGTCGACGAGCAGCAAGGCGGGCAGCTGCACGCTGCTCCCGGGCTCACCCGGCAGCCGGTCGACCGTGACGAGGTCACCGACGGCCACCTTCTCCTGGCGGCCACCGGCGCGGACGATCGCGTACAACGCTGACTCCTCGCTGTGGGCTCGTACGTGCCCGACGGACGGGCAGCAGTCGGCGCGCCGAGACGGCGCGATGCGCGACAGCCCAGGGTACGGGGACCCCGCGAAGAGGGTCAAACCGCCCCCCGCCAGCGCCTCAACGACCGCCTCGTCCGACCCAGTCCTCCCGAATGAACGCGGCGTTCAGTCGGACCTATTGGAGGAATGCCGCGTTCAGTCGGAGAAATCAGGGGGCGAGGGTGCGGGCTCCGGCGGCGCTGGTGGGTGCGCCGGCGGTCACCGGCGCGGTGGCGGGGACGAGGCGGACGGTGCGGTCGGCCACGAGCTCGGCCTCGGTGACGTCGTGGGTGACGTGGATGGCCGGGGTGGCGAGGGCGTGCAGGAGGTCGCGTACGTCGCCGGCGAGGCGGTCGCGCAGCTCGCGGTCCAGGGCGCCGAAGGGCTCGTCGAGCAGGAGCAGCCGGGGTCGGGGGGCGAGGGCGCGCGCGAGGGCCACCCGCTGCGCCTCGCCGCCGGAGAGGGTGGCGACGGACCGGCGGGCGTACCCGGGCAGGTCGACGAGCGCCAGCAGCTCCTCGACCCGGGTCCGTCGCTCGGCGCGGGGCAGGGCCGCGAGGCCGTACGCCACGTTGCCCCCGACGTCGAGGTGCGGGAAGAGCATCGCGTCCTGGAAGACCAGACCGAAACCGCGCCGGTGGGTGGGCACCCGCGCAAGCGACTCGCCGTCCCACCGGACGTCGCCGCGGTCGGCAGGCAGCAGGCCGGCCACGACCCGCAGGAGGGAGGACTTGCCCGACCCGCTGGGGCCAAGAAGCGCCACGACGGCGCCCGGCTCGACGGCCAGGTCGACGTCGGTGAGCAACGCGTGCCCGCCGTAGGAGACGGCGATGCCGTCGAGGACCAGCCCACGCTCCACGGCTACAGCCCACCCGAGGCCGACGGCCGCCAGCGGTCGGTCGCCAGCACCACGGCCGCCGTGACGACCATGAGCAGGGTGGCCGCGGCCGCCGCCGTCCCCGCGTTGGACTCCCCGGGCCGGGACAGCAGACGGACGACGGCCACCGGCAGCGTGGGCGACGCCGCGCGGTAGAGGAAGGCCGTCGCCCCGAACTCCCCGAGGGAGACCGCGGCCGCGAAGCCCGCACCGACCGCCAGCGCCCCGGCCAGGGCCCGGCCGTCGACGGTCCACCAGACCCGCCACGGGGACGCCCCGAGCGTGGCGGCGACGTCGCGGAGCCTGGTGTCCAGCGAACGAAGCACGGGGAGCACGGCGCGGACGACGAGCGGGATCGCGATGAGGGCGTGCGCGAGCGGAACGAGCAGCACCGAGTCCCTGAGGTCCAGCGGCGCCCGCGAGAAGGCCAGCAGGAAGCCGAACCCCACCGTGACCGCCGAGGTGCCCAGCGGCAGCATGAGCCCGGCGTCGAGCCAGGAGGCAAAGCGGCGCGCGTACGCCACCGCACACGCGGCCAGCCCGCCGACGACGACCGCGATCACCACCGTCGCGACCAGGTAGCCCGCGGACACCCGCAACGCCGCCCCCACGTCGACGTCGCGGGTGGTCACCGGGGCGCGGAAGAGCTGGCGCCACCAGTCCAGCCCCCAGTGCCCGCCCACCCGCACCGAGCTTCGCGCGAGGGCGAGCAGCGGGAGCACGACGAGGGCGACCTCCACCCCGGCGACCGCCACCAGCAGCCGCGCGCCGCGCCCGCACACGGGGGCCAGGACGTCGGAGGGCGAGCGGGTACGTTGCCGCACCGCCAGCCGCGCCTGCAGCCGCGCCGACACCACGAGGACCCCCGCGAGCAGCACGAGCTGGACCAGGGCCAGCGCCGCCGCGCCGGGCAGGTCCAGCAGCTCGGCGGTCCGGCGGTACACCTCCACCTCCAGCGTCACGGTGCCCGGCCCTCCGAGGACGAGGACGACGCCGAAGGAGGTGAAGGTGAACAGGAACACGAGGATGGCCGCGGCGGCGACGGCGGGGCGCAACAGCGGCCACGTCACTGAGGCGAACACCCGCGCTGGGGAGGCGCCGAGGGTGCGCGCGGCCTGCTCGTAGCGGGGGTCGAGCTGCGCCCACAGCCCGCCGACGACGCGGACTACGATCGCCAGGTTGAAGAAGACGTGGGCGAGCAGGATCGCGCGCACCCCCCCGACCCACGACGGGGGCAGCAGCACGCGGAACGCCTCACCGACGACGACGGTGGGCAGCACGAACGGGATCGTGACCAGTAGCAGCGCCGCGCGGCGGGCCGGTACGGCATAGCGGTGCAGCGCCGCCGCCAGCGGCATCCCGAGCGCGACCGTCAGCACCGTCGAGACGACGGCCTGCCACAGCGTGAACCACAGGATCCGCCGGGTCGAGGGCAGGGCCAGCACCGAGAAGCCCGCCGCGGTCAGCCCGCGCCGCAGGATGTCGACGACCGGCCACGCGAAGAAGACGGCGAGGAACGCCGCCGGCACGAGGGCGAGGGCCCACGCGGGCGGCGTACGGGCTCCCGCTACTGGCCGATCGCCTCGGTCCACGTCTCGATCCAGGACGAGCGGTTGGCGGTGATCTCGGCGGGCGGGACCGACAGCGGGTTCGCGGGTCGGGCCGTCCACTTCTGGAACACCTCGGGGATCGCCACGCCGGCGCGCGCCGGCAGCACGAACATCGAGCCGGGCACGTCGGCCTGCACCGCGGGGGAGAGCAGCCAGTCGACCACGGCGCGCGCCGCGGCCACGTGCTTGGTGCCGGCCAGGACCCCGGCGTACTCGACCTGGCGGAAGCAGCTGTCGTCCATCACCGCGATGTCCGGGGTGCTCGGCTTGGGGCTCGGCGCGAAGACGATGGCCGCGGCCGGGTCGGTGCCGTAGGAGACGACCAGCGGGTGCGTCCCCTTGCCGGCCGCGGAGAACTCGCCGTTGTAGGCGTCGTCCCAGCTGTTCACGACGGTCAGCCCGTTGGCCTTGAGCGCCTTCCAGTACGTCAGCCAGCCGGGGTCGCCGTACCGCGCGACCGTGGCCAGCAGGAAGGCGAGCCCGGGCGAGGACGTGGCCGGGTTCTCGGCGACCAGCAGCCCCCGGTAGGCCGGCCGCGTCAGGTCCGCCAGCGTCTGCGGAACGGACAGGTGGTGCTTGGCGAACCACCCCGTGTCGGCGTCGACGCAGACGTCGCCGTAGTCGATCGGCGTGACGTAGCCGCCGCCGGTCTGGTCCTTCAGCTCCGGCCGCAGGTCGGCGTCCTCCGGCGAGACGTAGCGCTCGAAGACCCCGCCCTGCAGCGCCCGCGTCAGCAGCGTGTTGTCGACCCCGAACAGCACGTCGCCCTCCGGGTTGCCCGCCGTGAGGACCGCCTTGTTGACCACCTCGCCCGCGTCACCGCCGGTGACCACCTTGACGGTGATGCCGGTCCGCCGCTCGAAGGCGGTCAGCAGGCTCTTGCTCACCGCGAAGGAGTCGTGCGCGAGCAGGGTGACGGTCACCGGGGCGCCATAGGAGCCGCTCGGGTACGTCGACGCGGCCGCGCCGCCCGACCCTGACGAGGCGGAGCACGCCGCGAGCGAGACACCGGCCAGCGCGAGCGCGACGAGGCGCGCACGGATCACCGGGCGACGAGACAGATGGTGACGGATCAGATAGCGGGAACGATGGCGAGCCACGAGGTCCCTCCGCTGGCATTACCCAGATCAGGTTCGAGGGTCGGTGGCGGCGGCCACCCTCTCAGCCCGACGTCCCTGCGAGCTCCCCTTGGTACGCCCTTTAGTCTACGGCGGCGGCTGAGGCCTTCCCCCGGCCCCGGCGGCGCCGGCCGCCCTCGCTGGGCTCGGCGTCCTCGCCGTTGCCGTGCCTGCGGTCCTCGACCGGCTCGGTGCGGATGATCACCCCGCGGCCGTGACAGGTCTCGCACGGCTCGCTGAACGCCTCGAGCAGGCCCTGGCCGACCCGCTTGCGGGTCATCTGCACGAGGCCGAGCGAGGTGACCTCCGCGACCTGGTGACGGGTGCGGTCGCGGCCGAGGCACTCGAGCAGGCGGCGCAGCACCAGGTCGCGGTTGCTCTCGAGGACCATGTCGATGAAGTCGATGACGATGATCCCGCCCACGTCGCGCAGGCGGAGCTGGCGCACGATCTCCTCGGCCGCCTCGAGGTTGTTGCGGGTGACGGTCTCCTCGAGGTTGCCCCCGGCGCCGGTGAACTTCCCGGTGTTGACGTCGATGACCGTCATCGCCTCGGTGCGATCGATGACCAACGAGCCGCCCGAGGGCAGCCAGACCTTGCGGTCCAGCGCCTTGGTCAGCTGCTCGTCCACGCGGTAGGCGGCGAAGGCGTCGCCCTCCTGGGTCCACCGGGACAGCCGCGGCACCAGGTCGGGGGCGACGTGCCCGATGTAGGGCTCGACCATGTCCCACGCGTCGTCCCCGCTCACGACGAGGGAGGAGAAGTCCTCGTTGAAGATGTCGCGGATCACGCGCACGGTCAGGTCGGGCTCGCCGTAGAGCAGGGCGGGCGCCGAGGCCGCCTTGGCCTTCCGGCTGATGTCCTCCCACTGGGCGGTGAGGCGCGCCACGTCACGGCGCAGCTCCTCCTCGGAGGCACCCTCGGCGGCGGTGCGCACGATGACGCCGGCGTCGTCGGGGACCACCTCGCGCAGGATGGACTTGAGCCGGTTGCGCTCGGTGTCGGGCAGCTTGCGGCTGATGCCGGTCATCGACCCGTCGGGGACGAAGACCAGGAAGCGGCCGGGCAGGCTCACCTGGGCGGTGAGGCGGGCCCCCTTGTGTCCGACCGGGTCCTTGGTGACCTGGACGAGCACCGAGTCGCCTGCCTTCATCGCGTGCTCGATGCGCCGCGGCTGGCCGTCCAGTCCGGCGGCGTCCCAGTTGACCTCACCGGCGTAGAGGACGGCGTTGCGGCCCTTGCCGATGTCGACGAACGCCGCCTCCATCGAGGGCAGCACGTTCTGCACCCGGCCGAGGTAGACGTTGCCCACGAAGGAGACCGACGAGGCCCGGTTGACGTAGTGCTCGACGAGCATGCCGTCCTCGAGGACCGCGATCTGGGTCCGCTCCCCGGTCTGGCGCACCACCATGACCCGCTCGACGCTCTCGCGCCGGGCCAGGAACTCGGCCTCGGTGATCACCGGCGGGCGGCGGCGACCCTGGTCACGGCCTTCCCGGCGGCGCTGCTTCTTGGCCTCGAGCCGGGTCGACCCGGACAGGCCAGTGACCTCGTCGCCCTCCTCGCGAGTGCGCTTGCGGGGCTCACGGACCCGCACGACGGTGTTCGGCGGCTCGTCCGGGCCGGCCTCCGCCTCGGCGCCGCTGCGCCGGCGCCGGCGCCGGCGCCGGTGGGTGGCCGACTCCCCCTCGCCCTCGCCGCCCTCGTCGGTCTCGGCCGACTCGGCGGTCTCGGCCTCGTTCTCGCCCGGCTCGGGCTCCGCGCCCTCCTCGGCCTCCTCGGCGCTCTTGCGCTTGCGGCCGCGGCCCCCGCGGCGACGCCGGCGACGCCGGGGGGCACCCTCGCCCTCCTCGGGCTCGCCGGTCTCCTCCTCCTCGGCCTCCTCGGCCTCCTCGAGGTCCTCCTCGGGCTCTTCCGGCTCCTCGAGCTCCTCGTCGGGCGCGACCGCCGGGATGTCCGGGGGCTGGAACAGCGGCTCGACCGGACCGGGGACGCCTGCCTCCTCGCTGGCCTCGGCCGGCAGGTCGACCGGAGCCGTCTCGGCGGAGAAGACCGCGGCGACGGCCTTCTTGCGGCTGCGGCGCCGCGGCGGCTCCTGGGACGCGGCCTTCTCGGGCGTCGTCTCCTCCGGTGTTGACCCGGCCGAGGTCGCCTCCGCCTCGACCGGCGGCCCGGCCGGTCGTCGGGCGGAGCGCCGGCGCGGCTTGGCCGCGGGCTCCGGCGGCGCGGCCTGGTCGACCGGCGCGTCCGAGACCTGGCCCTCGGCGGGCGCCTGGTCGCTGCCGCTGCTCGTGTCGTCGTTGTCGAGCATCCATGTGCTCCTCACGGCCCCGGGCTCGCGCCACGCGGGGCCACTCCGTCCACCGGATGGAGGAGCGCTCCGCCCGGCGGAAAGTCTGTCTGGCAAGCCCGGTCAGGACCGAGACGATGCCATCGGGTCGGCGACAGTGCCCCGGGCCGCGTCGAGCGGCCCCTGCGCCAGCCGGGTCACCGAAGGTGGGACCGGCGGCGCGAGGTCGGCCACCAGGCGCAACGCACCGAGCACGTCGTCGGGTCGGACGGCCGGTGTTTCGTGCCGCACGACCAGGTGCAGTATCGCACACGGCGAGCCGTCCGGCCCGACGCCCGGCGTCCCGGTCGGTGAGTCCGGCGCGTCGACCTCGAGGCGGACGACGGCCCCGCGGGCGTCGAAGGAGCGCACTCCCGTCCTGGTCAGCCGTTGCACGATCACCTCGTCGCGTCCCAGGAAGGCGGCCACCGCCGCTTCGGCCCGTTCCGGCTCGACGTCGGGCAGCTCGACGCGCCACACCGAGCCCTGCAGGCGCTCGGCGAGGAAACCACGGCCGGCCTCCCCCGCGTCCACCACTTCCAGCACGTCCAGGCCGGGTGGCAGCGCTGCGTCGAGCTCGGCCCGCAACCGATCCGGGTCGCAGTGGGCGACGACGCCGATCTCGACGTACTCCGCCTCGCTGGCCGTGCCGGTCGGCGCGGCGTTGGCGTAGGAGATACGGGGGTGCGGGCTGAACCCGGCGGAGTACGCCATCGGCACGCCGGCGCGGCGCAGCGCTCGCTCGAAGGCGCGCTGGAAGTCCCGGTGCGAGGAGAAGCGCAACCGGCCGCGCTTGGCGTAACGCACGTAGAGCCGCTGCACCACCGGCGGTGGGGGCGGCCCGTCAGGCGTGCGCGCCACGCTCACCTGCCACCCGGCCAGCCTGGCACACCGAGCCGCTCAAGACCGACCAGTCGGCCACCGATGGCAGACGCAACACGATCCGAGGAGCACAGGTGCGAAACCTTCGGGCGGTCGGGGCGTTCGTGGGCGGCCTGGCCGTCGTGATGGTCGGGCTGATGCTCGTCGGGTCTGTCGTGGGCGGGGTGCTGCACGAGACCGAGGCTGACGGGCAGGTCCTGGGCCGCCTGCTGTTCTACCCCGGCCTGATCGGCGGGGCGCTGCTCGGCGTGCACCTGGCCCGCCGCTCGCTCGCCAAGACTCGGGTGGGCGACCGGAGCTGACGGTTCAGCCGGGCTGCAGCCCGTCGGCGATGCGCCGGAGCGCGGCTCGCGCCACGTCCTCGTCGACCTTGGGCATCAGGTCCAGCCACATCGGCAGCATCGACCCGCGCAGCTGGAGGGCGCCGAGCGGACGCGGCAGGAACCACAGGTGGAAGTGCCCGCCCCCGTCACCCCACCGGCACACATGGACCCGCCCGACCCCGCCGAGGCTCAGCACGGCCCGCTCGATCCGCGCGGTGAGCGGGCCGAGCTCCGCAAGCAGCTCGTCGGGCAGGTCCGCGAAGGAGTCGTGGTGGGCCCTTGTCATGAGCAGCACGGTGCCGGGCAGCTCGGTGGGCAGGTGGCCCGCGAGGCGCCAGTGCTCGTCGACCCACACGAAATCCTCGTCCGGGCGCGAGCACTGCTCGCATCCCTCGGTGGCCTCGTGGTGGCGTGCCGGCTCGGGCACGACGGGGTCCACCAGCGCCTTGACCCGTACGTCCCCGGTGAAGGGGAACCAGGGGTCGTCGAGCAGCTCGGCCGGCACGGGCGGACGGTCCTCGCCCGGCGCCGTGAGGTCCGCGGTCACGACGCGGGCGCGTCGGCGAGGACGCGGGGCGGTACGGCGGGGACCGGGAGCAGCGTCTCGCCGGTCGGGCCGACCTGGATCTCGGTGCCGAGCTGCGGGCAGACGCCGCAGTCGAAGCAGGGCGTCCAGCGGCAGTCGTCGACCTCGACCTCGGCGAGCGCGTCCTGCCAGTCCTCCCAGAGCCACTCCCTGTCCAGCCCCGCGTCGAGGTGGTCCCAGGGCAGGACCTCCGCCTGCTCGCGCTCGCGGGTGGTGTACCAGTCCAGGTCCACGCCGGAGCCGGCCAGCCCGCGCTCGGTGGCCGCGACCCAGCGCTCGAAGGAGAAGTGCTCGCTCCAGCCGTCGAAACGCGCGCCGTCCTCCCAGGCAGCCCGGATGACCGCCCCCACCCGTCGGTCGCCGCGGGAGAGCAGGCCCTCGATGATCCCCGGCTTGCCGTCGTGGTAGCGCAGGCCGATCGCGCGGCCGTAGGACCGGTCGGCCCGCAGCGCCTCGCGCAGCTTGGCCAGGCGGGCGTCGGTCGCCTCGTGCCCGAGCTGGGCGGCCCACTGGAACGGCGTGTGCGGCTTCGGCACGAAGCCACCGATCGAGACCGTGCAGCGGATGTCACGGCTGCCGGTGACCTCGCGCCCGGTGGCGATGACCCGGCGCGCCAGCTCGGCGATCTGCAGGACGTCCTCGTCGGTCTCCGTGGGCAGGCCGCACATGAAGTAGAGCTTGACCTGCCGCCACCCGGCGGCGTACGCGGCCGTGACCGTCCCGATCAGGTCCTCCTCCGAGACGGTCTTGTTGATGACGCGGCGGATGCGCTCCGAGCCCCCCTCGGGGGCGAAGGTCAGCCCCGAACGCCGGCCGTTTCGCGACAGCTCGTTCGCCAGGTCGATGTTGAAGGCGTCGACGCGGGTGCTCGGCAGGCTGAGGCTGGTGCTCGTGCCGGCGTAGCGGTCGGCCAGACCCTTGGTGATGGCGGCGATCTCGGAGTGGTCGGCGCTGGACAGGCTGAGCAGGCCGACCTCCTCGTAGCCGGTGGTCGCGAGCCCGCGGGCGACCATCTCGCCGATGCCCGTGAGGCTGCGCTCCCGCACCGGGCGGGTGATCATCCCGGCCTGGCAGAACCGGCAGCCGCGCGTACAGCCGCGGAAGATCTCCACGGACATGCGCTCGTGGACCGTCTCGGCGAGCGGCACCAACGGCTGCTTCGGATACGGCCACAGGTCCAGGTCGCTCACGGTGTGTTTGGCGACCCGCCACGGGACGCCGGCGGTGTTCGGCGCGACCCGCCGGATCCTGCCGTCCGGGAGGTACTCGACGTCGTAGTACCGGGGGACGTACGCGCTCCCGCTCCGGGCCAGCCGCAGCAGCAGCTCCTCCCGCCCCCCGGGGCTGCCCTCGCCCTTGTGCCGGCGCACGATCTCGCTGATCGCGAGCACCGCCTGCTCGCCGTCGCCGAGCACCGCGGCGTCCACGAAGTCCGCGATCGGCTCGGGGTTGAACGCGGCGTGGCCGCCGGCGATGACGATCGGGTGCTCGTCACCGCGCTCCCTGCTGTCCAGCGGGATGCCGGCCAGATCGAGGGCGGTCAGGAGGTTCGTGTAGCCGAGCTCGGTGGCGAAGCTCACCCCCAGCAGGTCGAAGGCGGCGACCGGCCGGTGGGCGTCGACGGTGAACTGCGGGACGTCGTGCTCGCGCATCAGCCGCTCGAGGTCGGGCCAGACGGCGTACGTGCGCTCCGCCAGGACGTCCGGCTGCTCGTTGAGCACCTCGTAGAGGATCATGACGCCCTGGTTGGGCAGGCCCACCTCATAGGCGTCCGGGTACATCAGCGCCCAGCGCACGCTGACACAGTCCCAGTCCTTGACCTGGGCGTTGAGCTCGCCCCCGACGTACTGGATCGGCTTGGACACCAGCGGGAGGAGGGCCTCGAGCCGAGGGAAGACTGACTCGACCGGCATGTTGCCCAAGCCTACGCGGCTGCAGCCCACCGCCCCTCCCGCGCGATCTTGAGAGATGCAGGCCGACACGCCGGTGACGCCCCTGGATCTGTCAAGATCGCGCAAGCACAGGTGGAGGTTTTCCTCCACGGGATGCACGGACCGAGCGGGCCGGTCGTCGTGCACAGATGACCGTGTCCCGGCCTGCTACCGACGCGACTCGTTGCACCCTGCCAGCCATGGGACGCCAGGGCGATCCGGACCGAGAACGCGACGTCCAGCTGCTGGGTGCGCGCCAAGGAGGGTGCGTCAACGCCCGCCAGCTGTGCGAACGAGGCTGGACCCGCTCGGAGACCGACTGGCGGGTCCGCTCCGGTTGGTGGCGCAGCCTCCTGCCGGGCGTTTACCTCGTGGCGGGCTGGGCGTACGGCCTTGAGTGGGACTCCCTCCCGTTCGCCACCCGGGCGTGGGCAGCGCGGCTCATGCACGGCGACGAGAGCGTCTTCTGCCTGCAGACGGCGGCCAAGCTCTGGGGGATCGAGGGGTACGGCGTCGACGATGCGACCATCCACCTTCGTCTGCCGCCCGGCCGGGAGCGCCACCAGGTCGACGGCGTCAAGGTCCACACCTGGCTGGTCCGCCACGACGAGGTCACCCTGCGCGAGGAGCACCAGCTGACCGGCGTCGGTCGGACGGTGACCGACCTCGTGCTTCGCCTACGGCGCGAGCCAGCCGTCTCGGTGCTCGACTCGGCGCTGCATCAAGGGTTGCTGGTTCCCGAGGACCTCGAGGAGCTCCAGCGACGCGCTCGCGGGAGGAGGGGCGTGGCCCGCAGCCGAGAGTGGTGGTGCCTGGGCGATGGTCGCGCCGAGTCGCCCCTCGAGACGAGGGCTCGGCTGATCGCCATCGATGCCGGACACCCGCCCGACGAGCTGCAGCTGCCCATCGTTGACAGCCACGGAGTGCTGTTGGGTTTCGGAGATCTTGCGTGGAAGCGCCAGCACCTGCGCCGGCGCACGATGGTGGTCGAAGCCGATGGTGAGGACGTGCATTCTCGCCCCGAAGCGCTGTTCCGGGACCGCTACCGCGGTAACGACATCGCGGAGGCGGGAGATTGCGACCTCTACCGGATCACGTGGCGTGACGTGATGCGCCCCGCCTACTTCGTCAGCCTCCTCCGCCGCAACCTCGCGGCGTGACCCGGCCCACTGGTTCGCCGCAACCTCTCACGGCGATCTTGAGAGATGCAGGGCGGTCTTCGGCGTGTCTCCCTGGATCTCTCAAGATCGCGCGGGACAGGGCGGAGGGCGCGGGAGCGGGCGGCGGTCAGGCGTAGCGGCGGAGGTGGACGTTCTGGAGCAGGCCGACCGCCATCATCGAGGCGAACATGGCCGAGCCTCCGTAGGAGACGAAGGGCAGCGGTACGCCGGTCATCGGCATGATCCCCAACGTCATGCCGATGTTCTCGAAGGACTGGAAGGCGAACCAGCACACGACGCCGACGGCGACCAGCCGGCCGAACATGTCGTCGGCCTGCAAGGCGATACGCAGGCCGCGCCAGAGCACCAGCCCAAGGAGCAGGATCATCGTCCCCGCGCCGACGAAGCCGAGCTCCTCGCCGGCGACCGTGAACACGAAGTCGGTGTCCTGCTCCGGGATGAACGTGCCGTTGGTCTGCGTCCCCTTGAACAGCCCCTTGCCCTCCAGGCCGCCCGACCCGATGGCGATCTGGCCTTGGTGCAGCTGGTAGCCGATGCCGCTCGGGTCGATCGAGGGGTTGACGATCACCTCGAAGCGGGCCTTCTGGTACTCCTTCAGCGCGCCGCCGTGGACGATGAGCCCGACCCCGAGGCACCCCAGCAGCAGCAGGCCGAGCAGCCAGCTGGCGCGCATCTCCGACACCGCGAGGATGCCCAGGATGATGGCGAGGACCACGACCGTGGTGCCGACGTCGGGCTGCAGCATGATGAGCCCGACAGGGACTGCCGCCACCGCGAGCGCGGTGAGGACGAGGCCGGCCGACGGGGCCGACTCGTGGTCCGCGCGTTCGGCGAGGATCATCGCCAGCCCCACGCACAGGGCGACCTTGGCGAACTCCGAGGGCTGCACCGAGAAGCCCGCGGGCAGCAGGATCCACGAATGGGCACCGTTGACGCTGGAGCCCAGCGGGGAGAGCACGGCGAGCAGGCCGATGACCGACGCGACGTAGATGAACGGCGCGTACGCGCGCAGCATGCGGTGGTCGAACAACGCGACGAAAATGCCCAGCGCCGCCCCGACGACGATGTTGAGGACGTGCTTCTTGAGCTCGCTCATCGGGTCGAGCCCGGCCTCGGCGAGCTTCACCCGCGTCGCGGAGTACACGAGCAACGAACCCATGAAGCACAGCCCCGCGACCGCGAGGATAAGCACCCAGTCGAGGCGCCACAGGATCGAGTCGCGGGAGAAGGTGCCGCTGCGTCGGGCGACCGGACGGGAGCCCTCGTACGGCGGGTAGCCGGCGGTCATGGCGACCTCGAGGGCGACGCACGCGTGCTGGCGGTGGACCCGTTCGCCCGCCGGGCGGCGCGACCGGTGGCCCGGGCCCGGGAGTCCGCCGCGGTCGCGACGTACAGCGGCGGCCCGGGGATGCCGGTCAGGTTCGGCACCCAGGTCTTCAGCAGCGGCAGGGTCGGGACGGCCACCAGGCGCCCGTTCTTGGTGATCCTGGGCAGCGTGGTCGGCGGGGTGGTCATGATCGCCTTGGCGGGGTCGACCGTGTGCGAACCGGTCACGCCGTACAGCGCCTCGTAGATCTTCTCCACGGACGGGCCGGAGATGCCCGACCCGGTCCCGCCCTGGCTGACCATCATGACCACTGCGTACTGCGGCTTGTTCGCGGGGGCGTAGGAGGCGAACCAGGAGGTGGTGGCCTTGCCCTGCACCTCGGCGGTACCAGTCTTCGCCGCGATCGGCAGCTGGCCCTTCGGGAAGTTCGCGAAGGGTCCGCGCGCGGTGCCGTGGGACCCCGTGACAACGGTCGTGAGCGCGTGCTGCAGGTACGCCAGCACGGTCTTGGGCACCGGCAGCCTGCCGACCTTCTTGGGCTTGATGATGCGCACCAGCTTGCCGCTCGGGGTGATCACCGCCTTGCCGATGGTCGGCTGCCACAACGTGCCGCCGTTGGCCACCGCGGCGTAGGCCCGCGCCATCTGCAGCGGGGTGACGGCCGTCGAGCCCTGGCCGATGGCGAAGTTGGCCGCGTCCCCGGGGAGATAGATGTAGCCCTGCGCGCTGCAGTTCTCGGCGTCGATTCGCTGGAGGTACGTGCCCTTCGGGCGCGTCTTCGCGCCCTCGCAGGCCGACGCCCGCGTCGCCTGCCAGTACTGGTACTTGCCCTGGCGGTCGAAGATGCGGCTGCGTGCCTCGCCGGTCAGGTCCACCCCGGTCAGCTCGTCCATGCCGTACGCCTTGGCCATCTCGGTGAACGGGTCCTTGGCGGAGAGCTTGGCCTTCGCGCCGCCCTCGTGCAGCCAGTCGTGATACGCGACGCCATAGAAGACCGTGTCGCAAGAGACCTCGATCGCCTTCTGCAGGCTGATGTTGCCGAATGCCTCCGACTCGTAGTTCGCCTTGTATGTGTTGCCGATCTTCAGCTTCGACGGGCACGGGTAGGACCCGTAGAGGGAGTACCCCGGCGACTTCGCTACCGCCGGCAGCGACACGACCTTGAACGTCGAGCCCGGCGCGTACAGACCCTGGTAGGCCCGCGACAGCGTGGGGTAGTTGTCCTTCTTGCTCGTGATCGCCGCGTAGTCCTTGGCCGAGATGCCACCGACCCACACGGACGGGTTGTAGGTCGGGTAGCTCGCCATGGCGATGATCCGCCCAGTCCTCACGTCCATGACGACGACGGCGCCGGAGTCGGCCGGGAACTTCTTGCCCTTCTTGTTGACGTCGCCGGTCACACGGGCGCGCTTGATGGCGGCGGCGAGCTGGTCCTCGGCGACCTTCTGCACCTGCGCGTCCAGACTGGTGACCAGGTAGTCCCCCGGCGTCGCCGCGACGTCGGACTCGGTCCCCGTGATGTGCCGGGCCGCGTTGACGTAGTACGTCGTCACGCCCGCCTTGCCCCGCAGCACGTTGTCGTACACCGCCTCCAGGCCGGTCTTGCCGACCAGGTCGGAGGCCGTGATCGGCGAGCTCGTGCCCTTCGAGGCGTTGATCTCGGCCTGGGTCGCGGGGCCGAGATAGCCCAGCTCGTGCGCGGCGTTGGCGCCCAGCGGCTCCGGGTACTCCCGCACCGTCTCCAGCGTGGCGCTCACGCCCGGGAAGCGCTCGCGCTCCTCGCTGACCGACAGGGCGACCTGGGTGGTGACGTCCTTGGCGACCGGGATCGGCTGGAACGGCGACCCGCTCCAGCACTCCGGCGCGTGCGCGTCGGGATCGGTCCCGCACCGCCGCGTGCGCTCGTAGAGGTCGCGGTAGGTCGTCCCGAGCACCTTGGCCAGCCGATAGAGGACGACCTTGCCCTTGTCCTTGCGCCCCGCGAGCGTCTCGGCGTCGACGGTGACCACGATCGACTCACGGTTCTCCGCGAGCGGGCGTCCCTTGTCGTCGAGGATCAGGCCGCGGACCGCCGGGGTCACCACGGTCTCCTCGGCGTTGTTGGCGGCGATCGCCTGGTACGTCGTCGTCGCGATCACCTGCATGTACCACAGACGCCCCACGAGGGTCAGCAGCAGCGAGATGACCAGGACCTGCAGCACCACCAGGCGCAGCGAGGAACGGTCGGTCACGTCGGCTGGGCTCCTCGTTCTCGCTCACATCGCTTCGCGCTGACCGTCTGGCCGCACACGTACGTCCCGACGGGCAACGCCTGGGCCACGCCTTCGGGTTCCCTCACCAGCGGGACGCGGCAGGACCGGTGGCTCGTCTTGTCCGGCGGACGAGTGCTGCGATTGCTGGAACCAGGAGCGCAGCCAGCACGACATCGTAGAGCGTCGCGAAGGGCACCGCCGACACGATCCCCTTGCCGCTGACCCGGGGGTCGCCCAGGAGGAGTCCGAGACCCGCGTAGCCGACGAGCGCGGCCGGCACGATGAGGGCAACGAGCAGCAGCGGCGTGAGAGGGCCCGCCTCGGACCGGATCCGGTACTTCCCCGCCGCCCATCCCGCGAGCGTCAGCACGAGGGCCCAGCGCCCCACCGTCCCGTCCGCCGGGGGGGAGACGTCGAGCAGGACCCCGCCGGCGAAGCCCATGAGCGCCCCGCTCGCGGAGTCCGTGGCCATCGCGAACGCGATGACGACGACCAGCACGACGTCCGGGGTGGCCCCGGGCAGTCGCAGCGGGCCCAGCACCACCGTCTCGACGACGATGGCCACGAGCAGCAGGGCTGCGGCGAGCGCGATGCGCGCGGCGACCATCTGATCAGCTCCGCGAGCCCGACGACGACGGACGGCTTCCCGACTGGGAGACTGAAGGTGAACTCGAGGTCGATGGGCTGGCGGACGCCGACGGGCTCGCCGAGGGCGAGGGCGAGGGGAGCGCGGCGAGCACGGCGTCCCGCGGGTCGCGCGGGGGCGGCTTGACGACCACCCCGACGAGGTCGAGGGAGGTCACGTCCACGAACGGCTCCACGCTGGCCACCTGGTCGGCCGAGCCCACGACGCTGGTCACCGCGGTGATCTGGCCCACCGGGACCCCCGGGACGTACGGCTTGTCGTTGACCGACCCCAGGGTGACCAGCCGCTCCCCGACCCGCAGCACGTGGCCGGAGTTCTGCACGACCAGCTGCATGGGCCGCTTGCCCTGGCCGCTGAGCAGCCCGATCTGACCGGTGCCCTCCAGCCGCACGCCCACCCCGCTGTCGGGGTCGATGAGCAGGACGACGGTGGCCGTGTCACGAGTGACGTACTTCACGCGTCCGACCAGGCCCTGGCCGTTCAGCACCGTCATGTCGGGGGTGATCCCGTCCTTGGTGCCCGCGTCGATCTCCACGGTGAAGTCGAAGCCCTGGGCCGCCCCCACCGCGATGACGCGAGCGGGGATCAGCGTGTACTGACCGAGGCTGGAGACCTTGAGCATCGCGTCGAGCTCTGCCGCCCGGCGCTGGGCGTCCTGCGTGGTGAGCAGCTGACGCTGCAACGCCTGGTTCTCACGGGTGAGCCGGTCGATCGTCGCGCTGTCGTCGTGGGTCATCCGGTGGAAGAAGTCGCCGACCGGCCGGGTGATCGTCACCGTCGCGTTCTGGACCGGTCCGACGACGCCGGAGATCCCGTTGCGCAGGCCGGAGGGCAGCGCGCTGCCGCCGCGCAGGTCGAGGGTGATGAGCGTGAACGACGCGAGCAGCAGCAGCCCCAGCACGACCCGTGTTCGACGGTCGTCCCTCATGAGGTGACGAACGCAACCCGCATCGGATCAGTGCCTGGGCTCGGAGATGAGCACCTGCTGCAGCGCCTCGAACTCCTCGACACACTTGCCCGACCCCAGCGCCACCGAGTCGAGCGGGTCGGACGTGATGTGGATGGGCATACCCGTCTCGTGGCGCAGGCGCTCGTCGAGGCCCTTCAGCAGCGCCCCGCCGCCGGTCAGCACGATGCCGCGGTCCATGATGTCGCCGGACAGTTCCGGCGGGCACTTGTCGAGGGTCGTCTTGACCGCGTCCACGATCGCGTTGACCGGCTCCTCGAGGGCTTTGCGGATCTCCTCGCTGGAGACGACGATCGTCTTGGGCAGGCCGGAGACCAGGTCCCGTCCGCGGATCTCGGCGTGCGGCTCGTCCGGGATCGGGAAGGCCGAGCCGATGGCCATCTTGATCTCCTCGGCGGTGCGCTCGCCGAGCATCAGCGAGTACTCCTTCTTGACGTACTGGATGATCGCGTTGTCCAGCTCGTCACCGCCCACGCGGATGCTCTGCGCGGTGACGATCCCGCCCAGCGAGATGACCGCCACCTCGGTAGTGCCCCCGCCGATGTCGACGACCATGTTGCCGGTCGGCTCGTGCACCGGGAGCCCAGCGCCGATCGCGGCGGCCATCGGCTCCTCGATGATGAACACCTTGCGGGCGCCCGCGGCGTACCCGGCGTCCTTGACCGCCCGCTGCTCGACGCCGGTGATCCCGCTGGGCACGCACACGACCAGTCGAGGCCGGTTGTAGCGGCGTCGGCGGTGCACCTTCTGGATGAAGTAGCGCAGCATCCGCTCGGTCGTGTCGAAGTCGGCGATGACCCCGTCCTTGAGCGGGCGGATCGCGACGATGTTGCCGGGGGTGCGGCCGATCATCTTCTTCGCCTCGGCGCCCACCGCGAGGATCCCGCCGGTGTTCTGGTTGATCGCCACGACCGACGGCTCGTTCAAGACGATGCCCCGGCCGCGGACGTAGACGAGGGTGTTGGCCGTTCCGAGGTCGACAGCCATGTCGCGGCCGATGAAGGCGAGCTTGTTCGCCATGCGTGGGGAGCCTTCCGGGTCGTCCGGGCGGGGGAAGGCACTCATGGTAGCCCGGCGGGCCGGTCGTGGCCCAAGTCCCGATCATGGGCCGACAGGAGCGCTCAGGCCAGATCGGGGAAGAACAGCGCGATCTCGCGAGCCGCCGACTCGGGGCTGTCGGAGCCGTGGGTCACGTTCTCCTGGGTCACCGTGGCGAGGTCGCCGCGGATCGTCCCGGGTGCGGCCTGCGCCGGGTTCGTGGCGCCCATCGCGGCGCGCCAGGCGGAGATCGCCGACTCCCCCTCGATCACGGCGGCGACGAGCGGTCCGCCGGTGATGAAGCTCACCAGGGAGTCGAAGAACGGCTTGCCAACGTGCTCGGCGTAGTGCGCCTCGGCGGTGGGCCGGTCGAGCGTGCGCAGCTCGAGGGCGAGGATGCGAAAGCCCTTGCGCTCGATGCGCGAGAGCACTTCGCCGACCAGGCCGCGTGCGACGCCGTCCGGCTTGACCAGCATCAGGGTCCGCTCGATCACGCGCCGGAGCCTACCGGCGCGGTGGGCTCAGGTGAGCAGGAGGCGGTCCAACCGCTTGGTGGCGAGCAGCGTTCCCGCAACGCCCAGGACGAGCAGGTAGACCACGTCGACGACGAGCCCGGGGTGCGGGTGACCCAGGGTGAAGGAGCGGATCAGGTCCACGGCGGGATAGAGCGGGCTGCAGCGCACGATCGGCTGGACCCACGTGGGATAGGTCGCGAGGGGGAAGAACGTCGCCGACAGCAGGAACAGCGGCAGCGTGACCAGGCTCACCCAGGAGAAGTCCTGCCAGCTGCGCATGTACGTCGTGGCCGCCATGCCCGCACCCGCGAAGGCGAAGCCGGCGAGCACCGCGGCGGGCAGCACGAGGACCGCCCACCAGGAGAGGACCAGCCCGAGGGCGAGCATCACGAGCAGGAACATCGCCGAGTACGCCGCGCCGCGCATGACCGCCCACGCGACCTCGCCCACGGCGACCGAGGAGGTGGAGAGCGGCGTCGCCAGCATCGCGTCGTAGAGCTTGGCGTACTTGAAGCGGAAGAACACGTTGTACGTCACGTCGAGCACCGCCCCCTGCATCGCCGACGCGGCGAGCATGGCCGGGGCGACGAACTCCTGGTAGGTCACCGTCTGCCCGGTCCCGAGGGTGACCGAGCTGATGAGGTGCCCGAGGCCGAGGCCCAGGGAGAGCAGGTAGAACAGCGGCTCGAGGACCCCGGAGGCGAACATCAGCCAGCCGCGCTGGTAGACGACGACGTTGCGCTCCACGACGCTCGGCGCGCGACCGATGCCCTGGAGCAGCGGCGGGGTCAGCCGAAGCGTCGAGGACACCTCAGACCACCAGCCGGCGCCGGAACGCGCGGTCCGCGAGCAGCAGGCCGGCTGCGAGCAGGGCGAGCAGGTATCCCACGTGCACGAGGTCGAACCAGCCGACCCGGCCGAGCACGAGGTCGCGGCACAGCGCCACCCCGTGCCACAGGGCGGTCACCCAGGCCAGCCGCTCCAGCCACGCCGGGAGCTGGGAGATCGGGAAGAACGTGCCCGAGAAGAGGAACAGCGGCACGACCCCGAACCGGTACAGGTAGGTCAGCGACTGGGTGTCCTCCGAGCGCGCGGTCATCGCCATCGCGGGGGCGGCGAAGGCCAGGCCGACGAGAACGGCCGCGGGAAGGGCCAGCACCAGCCATCCCGTGCCCAGCCCGAGGACGGCGATGACGAGCAGGAGGACGGCCGTCGACATCGCGACCATGGTCGCGGCCCACAGCAGGTGGCTGAGCAGGATCTGGCCGGCGGTGAGCGGCGTGGCCAGCATGGCGTGATAGGTCCGCTGCCACTTGATCGCGGCCATGACCGACCACGTCGCCTCCTCGAGCGCGGTCTGCATGGCGCTGGCGGCGACCAGGCCCGGCGCGAGGAACGCGACGTAGGTCACACCCTCCACCGGGCCGTTGGTGCGTCCGATGAGGTGGCCGAGTCCGTAGCCGAAGGCCAGCAGCTGCAGCACTGGGACGCCGAACATCGTCGCCGCCGACCCGCGCCAGGTCCGTCGGAAGGTGTCGACGAAGGACAGGTACGCCCGCCCGACCATCACCGGGGCCGGTGGGTCCGCGGGCACGGTGGGCGCGGTCGGCGCTGTGCTCAGGCCCATCAGTCGACCAGCGTCCGGCCGGTCAGGCGCAAGAAGACGTCCTCCAGGGTGCTGCGTCGGGCCAGCACCGACGTCGGGTGCAGGCCTCGCGCCAGCAGCGTGGAAACGGTGGCATCCCCGTCCTCGACGTACAGCAGCAGCCGGTCCGGCAGCTCCTCGACCCGGTCGGCGAGGTCTCGCAGCTGCGCGACGTGCTCCGCCGCGGCGTCCCGGAAGCGAAGCTCGACGACCTCGCGCGAGGAGTGCTCGGCGATGAGCTGCGCGGGCGAGCCCTCGGCGGCGATGCGGCCGCGGTCCATGACGACCAGCCGGTCGCACAGCTGCTCGGCCTCGTCCATGTAGTGCGTGGTGAGCACGAGGGTGACGCCTTGCTGCTTGAGACGGAACAACCGCTCCCAGACCACGTGGCGCGCCTGGGGGTCAAGGCCCGTCGTCGGCTCGTCGAGGAGCAGCAGCTCGGGGTCGTTGATCAGCGCGCGGGCGATGGTCAGGCGACGCTTCATCCCACCCGACAGCGCCTCGACCTTGGAGTCGGCGCGCTCGCCGAGCTGGACGAAGTCGAGGAGACGGTCCGCGCGGGTGCGGACCTCGCGCCGGGCCAGGCCGAAGTAGCGACCGTAGACGAGCAGGTTCTCGCGGACCCGCAGCTCCTGGTCGAGGCTGTCCTCCTGCGGCACCACGCCCAAGCGGGAGCGGATCGCCGGGCCGTGCTCGGCGGGGTCCAGACCGAAGATCCGCAGCGTGCCGCTCGTGACCGGGCTGACGCAGCCGACCATGCGCATCGTGGAGCTCTTGCCGGCACCGTTCGGGCCGAGGAACCCGAAGGCCTCGCCCCTCGGGATGTCGACGTCGATGCCCTCGACCGCGACGAAGTCGCCGAAGGCCTTGGTGAGTCCCCGGGCGTGCACGAGGGGGAGGTCGGAGCCCGAGGTCACGAGGCGGCAGGCTACCGAGACGGTCCGACCGGCCGGCTCGAGGCGCGCGCGAGGTCGACCCGGCGGCCGTAGCGCAGGGCGGCGATCCACAGCGCACCGAAGACCGCGCCGAGGATCACCATGGCCGGGACCAGCAACCCGCACGCCAGCACCAGGACCTGCAGCAGCGAGCCGAGGGAGTACGCCCATGGGTGCCGGAGCAGCCCGGCGCAGACCAGGCAGGCCACGGCGAGCGCGCCGAACCCCCAGGCCACCGCGGCCGGTGGTGCGTCGGTGAGCGCGAGGGCCACCGGGATCGCGAGGGCGACGACGATCGCCTCGAAGAACAGCACCGGTGCCGCCATCGTCCGCACGGGACCAGCCTGCCTCAGCCGACCGGCCCGCGCCCACGCAGCAGGGCTCGGGCCTCCCCCGCGGTGAGAACCGAACCGGTCACCAGCACGGCCGAGGAGCCGAGGGAGGCCGACTCCTCGGCCAGGGTCACGGCTCGGTCCAGCGCGTCCGGGAGGAGGGCCACGACCTCGACCCGGTCGGCTCCGAACACCTCGACGGCCAGCGCGCCGAGCGCGTCCGGGTCGAGCGCCCGCGCGGAGGTCGAGCGGGTGACGACGACCTCGGTGAGCACCGGCTCGAGCGCCTCGAGCAGCCCGCGCGCGTCCTTGTCGGCGAGGACCCCGAGGACTCCGACCACCTGGTCGAAGGAGAACGCCTCGCCCATCGCGTCCGCGAGCGCCCGCGCACCCGCCGGGTTGTGCGCCGCGTCGACGAGCACGGTCGGGGACGTCCGGACGACCTCGAGCCGGCCCGGGGAGCTCGCCTCGGCGAAGCCGGCCCGCACGACCTCCTCGTCGAGGCGACCGCTGCCGCCGCCGAGGAAGGCCTCCACCGCAGCGAGCGCGACCGCCGCGTTGTGGGCCTGGTGAGCGCCGTGGAGGGGAAGGAACACCTCGTCGTAGGCGCCGCCGAGCCCCTGCAGGGACAGTCGCTGGCCGCCCACGGCGAGGTCACGGGCCAGCACGCCGAACTCGAAGCCTTCGCGTGCCACCGTCGCGCCCACCTCGACGCTGCGGCGGAGCAGCACCTCCGCGGCCTCGGGCTCCTGCTGTGCGAGGACCGCGACGCTGCCCGCCTTGATGATTCCGGCCTTCTCGCCGGCGATCGACGCGATGGTGTCGCCGAGATAGGCCTGGTGGTCCAGGCCGACCGCCGTGACCACGGCGACGGCCGGGTCGACGACGTTCGTGGAGTCCCACCGCCCCCCCATGCCGATCTCCATGACCGCGACGTCGACGGGTGCCTCCGCGAACGCGGTATACGCCATGGCGGTGAGGACCTCGAAGAACGACAAGGGGTACGGCTGACCAGCGTCGACGAGCGCGACGTACGGCGCCACGTCGTCCCAGGCGGCCACGAAGCGCTCGGGCGCGATCGGGCGGCCCTCGAGGGCGATCCGCTCGGTGACCGACGTCAGGTGCGGGGAGGTGAACCGCCCGACCCGCAGGCCGAAGCTGCGCAGCAGGCCGTCCACCATGCGCGCGGTCGAGGTCTTGCCGTTGGTGCCGGTGACCAGGATCACCGGATACGTGCCCTGCGGGTCGCCCAGCAGGTCGAGTAGGGCGGTGATCCGGTCCAGGGTCGGGTCCACCCGCGACTCCGGCCAGCGCGCGAGCAGCTGCGCCTCCACCGAGGCCAGCCGGTCCGCCAGCGCTGCCGGCTCCGCTCGGCCCTCGGTCACCGCCGCAGGCTATCGGCCGGTTCTGGTTCGTCGGAGGGCGCGGGCCTTTCGTAGCATTCCGCCTCATGGAGCCACGCCTGCCGGACCAGCCGACCATCGAGGGCCTCGAGGATCGGTGGACGGCGGTGTGGGAGGAGCAGGGCACGTACCGCTTCGACCGGTCGCGCCCGCGCGAGGAGATCTACTCCATCGACACACCCCCACCCACGGCCAGCGGCTCCCTGCACGTGGGGCACGTCTTCTCCTACACCCACACCGACCTCATCGCGCGCTACCAGCGCATGCGCGGGCGCGAGGTGTTCTATCCGATGGGTTGGGACGACAACGGCCTGCCGACCGAACGACGCGTGCAGAACTACTACGGGGTGCGCTGCGACCCCTCACTGCCCTACGACCCCGACGTCACCCCGCCGCAGTCACCGGGTGGCCAGCAGGTGCCGGTCAGCCGGCGCAACTTCGTCGAATTGTGCGAGCGGCTCACCACCGAGGACGAGAAGGTGTTCGAGGGGCTGTGGCGGCGCCTGGGGCTGTCGGTCGACTGGACGCAGACCTACCAGACGGTCGACGACGTCTCGCGCGCGACCTCGCAGCGCGCCTTCCTGCGCAACCTCGCGCGCGGCGAGGCCTACCAGTCCGAGGCGCCGACCCTGTGGGACGTCTCGTTCCAGACCGCCGTGGCGCAAGCCGAGCTGGAGGACCGGGAGGTTCCCGGCGCCTACCACCGGATCAGCTTCCACCGCACCGACGACGAGAGTCCGGTCTGGGTCGAGACCACCCGCCCGGAGCTGGTCCCGGCCTGCGTCGCGCTCGTCGCCCATCCCGACGACCATCGCTATCAGTCCCTGGTCGGCGGCACGGTCCGGACCCCCCTGTTCGGGGTCGAGGTCCCGGTCGTGGCCCACCGTCTCGCCGATCCCGACAAGGGGTCGGGGATCGCGATGATCTGCACCTTCGGCGACGTCACCGACGTCACCTGGTGGCGCGAGCTGGACCTGGCCACCCGGCCGGTGATCGGCTGGGACGGCCGGGTGGTCCGCGAGACGCCGGCGTGGATCGTCGGGGACACGGCCACGCAGGCGTACCTGGCCCTGGCCGGCCGGACCGCGTTCTCGGCCAGGGAGGCCATCGTCGGGCTGCTGCGCGCCTCCGGCGACCTGGAGGGCGAGCCGCGGCCGATCACGCACGCGGTGAAGTTCTTCGAGAAGGGCGACAAGCCGCTCGAGATCGTCACCACCCGCCAGTGGTACCTGCGCAACGGCGGCCGTGACGACGACGGGGGCGCGCTGCGGGCACGCCTGATCCAGCGCGGCGAGGAGATCGACTGGCACCCGGAGTACATGCGGGCGCGGTTCGAGAACTGGGTCGCCGGGCTCAGCGGCGACTGGCTGATCAGCCGCCAGCGCTTCTTCGGGGTGCCGTTCCCGGTCTGGTACCCCCTCGACGGCGAGGGCCGCCCCGACCATTCGCGCCCGATCATCGCCTCCGAGCAGTCCCTGCCCGTCGACCCGATGGTGGACACACCGCCCGGCTACGCCGAGGACCAGCGCGACAAGCCCGACGGCTTCGCCGCCGACCCGGACGTCATGGACACGTGGGCGACCTCCTCGCTGAGCCCGCAAATCGCCGGCGGCTGGGAGCGCGACCCCGACCTGTTCTCGCGGGTGTTCCCGATGGACCTGCGCCCGCAGGGGCACGACATCATCCGTACCTGGCTGTTCTCGACCGTCGTCCGCGCACACCTCGAGCACGACTCGCTGCCGTGGGCCCACGCCGCCATCTCCGGGTTCGTCGTCGACCCCGACCGCAAGAAGATGTCGAAGTCCCGGGGCAACGTGGTGGTTCCCACCGACATCCTCGACCGGTACGGCTCCGACGCGGTCCGCTGGCGGGCCGCCTGCGCACGGCCGGGCACTGACACCCCGTTCGACGAGGCGCAGATGAAGGTCGGCCGGCGGCTGACCATCAAGGTGCTCAACGCGTCGAAGTTCGTGCTCGGTCTCGGCCAGGCACCCGCGGGCGCGGTCATCGAGGAGGCGCTGGACCTGGCGCTGCTCGCCGAGCTCGCCGAGGTCGTCAGGAGGGCCACGTCGGCCTTCGACGCCTACGACTACACGCGGGCGCTCGAAGCGGTCGAGTCCTTCTTCTGGACCTTCTGCGACGACTACGTCGAGCTCGTGAAGGACCGGGCGTACGGCGCGCGCGGAGACGCAGCTGCCGGATCGGCGCGCGCCACCCTGGCCACGGCGCTGTCCGTGCAGCTGCGCCTGTTCGCGCCGTTCCTGCCCTTCGTCACCGAGGAGGTCTGGTCCTGGTGGCAGGACGGGTCGGTCCACCGAGCGCCCTGGCCGTCTCCCGACGAGCTGCCCCGCGGCGGAGACCCGGCGACGCTCGCCGCCGTCGGCGCGGCGCTCTCCCAGGTCCGCAAGGCGAAGTCGGAGGCCAAGGCCTCGATGCGGGCCGACGTCGAGCACGCGACAGTGCGGGCACCGGGACCCCTGCTCGCCGGGGTGCGCGCCGGGGCGGACGACCTGCGCGCCGCCGGCCGGATCGCCAAGCTGGCTCTCTCCGAGGACGGCACGGCGGGTGAGCTGAGCGTCGAGGTCACCCTCGTGACGCCGGGTGCCCCTCAGTGACCGGCTTCGCTCCCCGATGACCATGGAGGTCCGGCACCTCACCGACCCCGCCGCGGCGGCGCGGGAGCTCGAGCGCGTCGCGCTGGACCCGGTCCTCGACACGGTCCTGCTCTCTGTCCTGGACCGCACGGTGGCCGACCCGGACACTCATCCGGACCGGCACTGGTGGCTCGTCGAGGACCGTGGAGACGTGGTCGGTGTCGCGTTCCGCACGGCGCCCCACCCGCTCGGCCTCGCCCTGGAACCCGGACCCTGGCTTCGCCCCCTGGTCGAGGCCGTCCTCGCCGAGGCCCCTGACCTCGACGCGGTGGCGTCCGTGCGGCGCCGGGCCGAGGCGTTCGCCGCGGAGTGGGTCGCGGTGACCGGAGGGTCCGCCCGGCCACGGCTCCAGATGCGCATCCTCGAGTGCGTCCGCCTCGATCCGCCGGCGGACGTACCCGGGGCGGCCCGAGCGGTCCGCGCCGAGGAGCTGACCGAGCTGGCGGCCTGGGTCGACGCGTTCGCCGACGAGCTCGCGCTCCGGGAGTCCGCCCACGACCTCGAGGGCATGCGCGCCGGCGCGCGTTGGTGGGTCGACCGGGACGAGCGGGTGTCGCTCGCCGTGCACCGGGAGCCGAGCCGGGGAGTGGCTCGGGTCGGCCCTGTCTATACCCCGCGCCAGCACCGCCGGCGCGGCTACGCGGCGGCCGTCACCGCGGCCGTGACGCGGGCGGCGTACGACGCCGGCGCCGACCGCGTGGTGCTCTACACCGACGCCGCGAACCCGACGTCGAACGCGGTCTACGAGCGCATCGGCTATCGAGCCGTCGCCGAGGCCGTCGAGCTCGACCTAGCCCGCGGGTGAGCAAACCCGAACCCCGAGGCCGCTGAGCACTCGCCGTCGGAGCACTGCCGGTCAGGTGCCCGCCTCGGCATCGTCCCTCCCACGGCGAACCAGCATCCCGGAGGGAGTCGCGACGATGACCATGTATCGAGTCGAGGTGGGCCTGCTCGCGCGCCGGGTGCACCCCGCGTCGGCCGCCTCTGCGTCGCGACGTGTGCCGGCGGGCCGTCACGCCCGACCTGGGCGGCTGCGTCGGGCGGCCACCGCCGTCCTGCACTTCCTGACTCGGGCGCTGACCGCTGCAGCGCCCGCGGGTGGGTTCGCGCCTGGGGCGTCAGCGTGGACGCCCGACGAGGCAGCGTTCCCTCCGGAGCGGCGCGCCCCCGCGTCGCCGGCGGCGGGCGGGTGGTCGCAGTGAGCCGGCGGCTCGCGCGCTCCGCGTCTGCGGCCCCGCCCGCCGTCTGGGAGGGACATCCGGTGCCGGCGGACCTCACCAGAACAGTCGTCGATGCGGGCACGTCGCCGTGGCGCGCCGACCCGTTCGACCCCACCCGAGATCGGCTCTTCGACGGATGCTGGGGACCTCTCACACGCCTGACTCCGCCTCCCGGCGCTTCCGCGCGGGAGATCAGGTCGTCGGGCTTCTTCTGGGACCCGCTGCCCAACCACGGGCCATCGGCCGAGGAGCTTGCCGCCGCTGCCCGGCACACCTACCGACGAGGCGCGGCGCTGCTCGCGTTGGCCGCGGCGGTCGGTGTCGCGGTCGGTGCCAGGTCTCTCTGGCTGAACGCCCAGCCGCAACCGGACTACACCCTGACCGGATTGGGGTTCTCGCTCTTGCTCATCCTGACACCCGTCGCCCTCGGTGAGCTCCGGTCGGCACGCATGCTGGCCATGCTGGCCCAAGCCGCGCGGGTCGCCGAGGACGAACTCAGCGCGGGCCAGTGCTGGTGCTTGATGAGCCGCCCGCACCGGGGGCTGCGCCTCACGGCCGCCGTGACCGTCTGCGCCGCGGCCGCCGCCGCGTGTGCATCATTCCTGGGCCAGTACATGTGGGACGGGCCGAATGTGCCGGAGACCGTACCCGTCGAGGACTACGGCCACCAGCTCCTCGTCGTGGCAGTCACGGTGTCCATGGCCATCGGTCTGCTCGTCGTGCTGCTCGGACGACCGGAGCGACTCGTCCGCGCCGACGCTTCCCTGGACCTCCCCCGCCGCCCGCCCGAGTCCTAGACTCATCGGGCTGCACGCGCCGCAGGGAGGTCCATCGTGGCCACGCTGGACGTCAGGGGACCGCTGACTCGGGACGTGATCGCCCTCGAGGGCTCGCGCTTGACCTTGGGTGCGAGCCCCCGCGCCGACATCGTCATCGAGGGCGATCCCACCGTCTCGAAGCTGCACCTGGTCCTCGAGCTCATCGGATCGACGTGGTTCGTCCGGGACCTCGGTGCGCGCAACGGCACGTTCCTCAACGGCGAGGCCGTTCTCGGAGAGCGACCCCTGCGGCCCGGGGACGAGGTGATGGTGGGACGCACCACGCTCACCTTCCGTGACCCGGCATCCGTGCGCGACCGGACCACCGAGACGGCCAAGCCGCCGCCCGAGCTGACCCCCGGAGAGCGCAAGGTGCTCAACGAGCTCTGCCGTCCGATGGTCGCGGGCACCGTGTTCACCGCCCCCGCCACCGTGCGCGAGATCGCCGCCGCCTTGGTCGTCGGTCAACCGGCCGTGAAGCAGCATCTCGCGAACCTCTACACCAAGTTCGGGATCCCTCCCGACGGAACCCAGAACCGTCGGGTGCTCCTGGCCAACGAGGCGCTGAGCCGGGGCGCGGTGCGGACCTCGGACCTGCTGAAGTCGCGCGCCGACTGACATGGAGCGGCTCACCGATCGCTACGACGTAGCGGAGGAGATCGGTGGGACAGGACGCGCACGTGTCTTGCGGGGCTGGGACCGCCGCCGGGCCCGTGCGGTGGCGATCAAGATCGTTCCGGTCCCCGATGAGGACCAGCGCGAGCGGCTGCGCGGGCAGGTCGAGCTCCTCATGGGCGTCCCGGCGCATCCGGGTCTCGTGGCCGTGGTCGACGAGGTGTCCGTGGACCGCTCGCACGCGGTCGTCCTGGACTGGGTCGAGGGCGTCGACCTCGGCAGCGAGCTGCGCGAGAACGGACGACCGGGTCTGGACCTGGAGATGGTCCTCGCGTGCGCCGAACAGGTCGCGTCGGCGCTGGACCACCTCCACCGCGGCCCACGACCTGTGGTGCACGGGGACATCAAGCCCTCCAACATCGTCAGGACGCCCGAGGGTCGAGTCGTCGTCGTGGACTTCGGCAGCTCGGTGGTCCCCGGCGAACCCGCGACCACCGGTACGAGGGGGTACGCCGCCCCGGAGCTGGCCTCCTCTGGATTGCTGACGCCGGCCTCGGACGTCTACGGCCTCGCGGCGACCGTGGTCGCCCTCCTGACCGGTCGGCCTCCTGACGGGGGCCGACCGAGGATCGACGACCTCCCGCCCGACACAGCTGCGCGGCTGCGGCACACGCTCGCCCGGGCGCTGGCCACGGATCCTCACGCGCGGCCCGCATCCGCAGGAGACCTCGCACGTGCCCTGCGCGGCAGGGACGCAGGCAACCGTTGCGCGATGCTGGTCGCCGCGGACCTGGACGAGTCAGAGACCGCACCCGACCCCGCTGAGGGCGCACGCCGGTCGCGGGCGATCCCGGATCGTCACCTGGGGCTGCTGATGGCCGAGGTCGCCGAGGACCTGGGTGGCGTCGCCCTGCACGGACGGGGACGACCCAGCCCCCGCGTGTACCGCCTGCCGGGGCCTGATGCCGCGATCGCCTTCGTCTCGGCGATCCGCCACGAGTATCCCCGGCGCGTGCCGAGCTCGGTGGCGGTGCGCCTTCGCATGGCACTCCATGCCGCAACCCGCCCCGCAGCCGACGCGGAGGTCGCTGTCATCGGCGCACTGAGGCTGTCCTCGCCGGGCCTCACCGTGGTGACCGGGCCGGCTGCCCGAGCGGTGAGCCCTCCGGCCGGTCTCGAGCTCGTGCGTATCGGCGTCTTCTCCTCGGAGCTCTCGCGCCCGGTGCAGCTCTTCGCCCTCGCCGACGAAGGAGCTGACCCCCCGCCCCTGCGCGCCAAGCAGACGGAGAGCTCCGACTTCGCGGCGGAGGATGCCTCCTCCGGGCACCCCTTCATCGGGCGGTCGGCTGAGCTGGAGAGCCTGCTCGGCCTGGTCACGAGCGAGCGCCTCGTCACCGTCACCGGCGCGGCCGGCATCGGGAAGTCCCGAACGAGTGAGGAGTTGGTCCGGGCGGTGGCGGGCGGGTTCCCGGACGGTGTCTGGTGGGTCGACCTGCACGCGGCCGCCGCCGTCGCGCCTGCCGTCCTTGCCGCGCTCGGAGCAGAAGGGTCGGCGTCGGGAACTCTCGCCACGCCCACTCGCCCGCGACGTCGCTCCGCCGAGCAGCGACTGCTCGAGCGCCTGGTCGGGCAGTCCGCGTTGCTGGTGCTGGACGGATGCGACGAGCTGCTCGAGGAGTCGGCCGAGCTGCTCAACCGCCTGCTCGCGGACTGCCCCTCGATGACTATCCTCGCCACGAGCCGGACCCCGCTCGGTATGGTCGAAGAGCGCGTCCTGCGCCTCGGCCCGCTCGAGGACGCCGATGCGTTGCGGCTGCTCTCCCTGCTGCTCCACCTGGACCGTCCGGCGGCTTCGGAACAGGACCTCGACGTCGCCCGGGACATCTGCCAGCTCGTCGACCGCGTCCCTCAGTCACTCGTCGTCGCGGCGTCGAGATGGCCGGCCATGAGCCTGGCACAGATCCGTGATTCGCTGACTGCGGGGCATCCCGGAAGTTCGGGCGGCAGAGATGCTCATGCCGCTCTGCAGTGGAGCGTCGCCTCGCTCCCCCCTGACGAGCTCGAGCTGCTCGCCGCCGTCACTCTCTTCCCGTCAGGCTTCAGCGCGGAGGCGGCCTCGGCCGTCGGCGGCGTCGATCGCGTCGTCGCGCTGTCCCTGCTCTACGCCCTGACCCGCCGCTCACTGCTCGAGGCTGAGCGCTCGCCGGGACCCGCGCGCTTTCGGATGCTGACTGCGACGCGCGAGGTCGCAGCCGCGCACCTGACCTCGTCGGGACGTCTCCGCTCGGCACAGGACCGGTTCGCAGCGTGGGGAGAGGACTTCGTGGCGCGGTTCGCGACCGGCTGCGCCGGGAGGGACCAGGCGCACTGGCTCGATGCGGCTCACGTCGACATCGCCAACCTGCGTGCCGCGTTCGAGTGTGGGCTGGCGCGGCCGGGGACGAGTCGACCGGCGCGCCTCGCCGCCGGCCTGGCGACCTACTGGATGGTTCGAGGACCGGTGACCCAGGGACGGGAGTGGCTTCGACGGGCCCTCGCGGCCATGCCCGGCGGCGAGGCCGACGTCGAGGAGGGGCGGCGCGAGGCGGAGTGCACCGCCGGATGGCTCGCGTGCTTCGGTGGCGACCCCGTCGCGGCGGCGACGGCATCGCTGCGAGCCATCGGGTCGTCGTCCGGTGCCGGTGCATCGATCAACGCCCGCGCGCTGTCGGTCCTGGGGCTGGTGGCCTCGTCATCGGGCCAGCAGGAGGTGGCCATCCGCCGGCACGAGGCGGCACTCGCTTCCGCGCGCTCCGCCGGGGACCGCGCGGCCGTTGCTTTCGTCACGGCGAACCTGGCCAACCCGCTGGCACTCCGCGGGCGGGTCGGGGAGGCGCGCAAGCTCCTCGAGGACAGCCTCGCGCTCCGCAGAGCGCAGGAGGACTCCTACGGCATCAGCTGGAGCTGCTTTCGGCTGGGCCTGCTCCTGCTGTCCTGCGGCGAGATGCCCGAGGCCCGCGGGCTCCTGCTGGAGGCGTGGGAGTCGGCGTCGGAGATCGGCTACACCCAGGGCCGGATCAACGCCGCGCTCGGGCTTGGCCGGCTGCTGCTGTCCACCGGTCACCCACGAGCCGGCGCCCGGTGGTTCGCCGAGGCCGACGAGGCGGCGGAGTCGGTCGGCGACCCCACATCGAGGTCCCTGGCTCTCGCCGGGACCCTCGAGTGCGCGGCCTGGGGTGGGAGCGCGGCCGACCTCGCTCGTTGCATGGACCACCTCGATGCCTCCGACTGGGCGGGCAGCGTCGAGACCGTCGCCGACCGCGCGCTGGCGCACGCCGCCGTGGCCGAGATCGCCGCGGAGACCGGCGAGGCGCGCGACCGCCTGCGCCAGGCCCTGGTCGCCCTGGCCTGGCTCGGCGACCGCGGGCGACAGGTCGAGGTGCTCGAACGGCTGGCCGTGCTGGCCGCGGCCGAGGACCAGTGGCGCGACGCCGCCTTCCTGTTCACCCTCGCTCGCCGGGAGCGGGAGCGCACCGGTTGGATCCCTCGACGCGGACCGGCCCTCGCCGCCGTAGCGGCCCACCTCCGGCGCGACACCGACCCG
>DATJPE010000016.1 GCA_035506535.1 Actinomycetes bacterium
GAAGAACGTGAAGTCCGGCCCCATCGCCTTGGCGTGGACGACCAGGGCCGGGTCGATGCCCATCCGGTTCGCGAGCTGGACCGCGGCGCCCTCGGCGCGCCGGTCGTGCGGCAGCGGGAGCGTGAACGACACCTGCACCATGCCGTCGCCGGTCGTGTCGCCGTAGGGGCGGATCACCTTCTTGGTGGGCTCCTTGGTCATCGACCCTCCTCCAACAGGTCGACGGCCGGGTTGACGTAGCCCACGGCGCGACGGAAGACCCCGTCGAGTCCCTTGCCCCGGTCGGCGGGCCGCTTCATGAGACCGAACGTGCCGTCGGCGATGGCCTCCAGCAAGGTGTCGTCCACGATCGCCTCGAGCAGCTCCACGGCCTCGTCGAGGACCTGACGGGCGCGCGTCTGGATGAAGCCGTCGTGTGGTGGGTGGAAGTCCTCGACGAGGCCGCCAGCGGCGTCGAGCACGTACCGGACATTCTGCAGCGCGAGGTCCCGGTCGGAGAGCCAGGGCGTGACGACGGCCTCGGTCATCATCCCGACCAGGAGGATCCCCTGGCCGGTCAGGGCTCCCGCCAGGTTGAAGAAGCCGTCGAGCAGGTAGCCGCGGAAGATGTCCCCGGTCATGTGCTTGGTCGGCGGCATCCACTTGAGCGGCGCGGTGGGGAAGAGGGTCCGCGCGAGCAGCGCGTGGGCGAGCTCGAGGCGGAACGAGTCCGGGATCGCAGGGTTGATCTCGAAGGCGTGCCCGAGGCCGAGCTGCCAGTCCTCGAGCCCCGCCTCCTTCGCGAAGTACTCGTTGAGCAGCTGGCTCACCGTCACCGTGTGCGCCGCCTCGACGGCGTCGGCGGTGGTCAGGTAGTTGTCCTCGCCGGTGTTGATGACGATGCCGGCGCGCGCGTGGATCTGGCGGGAGAAGCGCTGGTCGACGAAGGTCCGGATCGGGTTGATGTCGCGGAAGAGGATCCCGTACATCGAGTCGTTGAGCATCATGTCGAGCCGCTCGAGCCCGGCGAGGGTAGCGATCTCGGGCATGCACAGCCCGGAGGCGTAGTTCGTCAGGCGGACGTAGCGGCCGAGCTCGCGCGAGACGTCGTCGAGCGCGGCCCGCATGATGCGGAAGTTCTCCTGCGTGGCGTAGGTCCCCGCATAGCCCTCGCGCGTCGCGCCCTCGGGCACGTAGTCGAGCAGCGACTGGCCGGTCGAGCGGATCACGGCGATGACGTCTGCGCCCTCGCGCGCGGCGGCCTGCGCCTGCGGGACGTCCTCGTAGATGTCCCCGGTCGCCACGATGAGGTAGATCCACGGCCGGCGGGGCGCGTCCCCGATGCGCGCGATCATCCGCTCGCGCTGCGCCCGGTTGCGGTCGATGCGGGCGATCCCCTTGGCGACGGCGGAGCGAGCGGTACGCGCGGCCGCGGTCGCCGCCCGGCCCTCGGGTACGCGAAAGCGCACCGAGCCGGCGCCGGCCTTCTGGGCCAGCGTCAGCAGGTCGTCGGCCTCCCTGCGCCGCAGGGCGTCCCACACCGGTAGGGCGACCCCGTGCTCGAGGCCCACCTCGTCCCGGACGCTGTCGGCCAGGCGATTCACCCACGGGATCCCCTCGGCGTCGGCCCCCGACAGGCCGGCCAGGCGCAGCACCGCGCGCTCGACGGAGACCGTGGTGTGGGTGCGGGCCAGCTTCACGACCGGTGCTCCCGCACGGCGGGCCAGGCTGCGAGCCCGACGTAGCGTGGCGGCGTCGAGCTGCAGGCGCTTCGCGCTCACCTCATCGATCCTTCCAGACGGTTCGGCCTGCCACGATCGTGCGCAGGCACAACGGGATCGGACTCCCCGCGTCGAGCGCGGGCAACCCCGGCTCGGTCACGTCCCAGACCGCGAGGTGGGCCTGGCGCCCGGGCTCGAGCACCCCCGCGTCGTCGACCCCCGCGGCGTACCACCCGCCGACGGTGTGCGCGGCGAAGGCACGGTCCACGTCGATGCGGTGCTGCGGGCTGCGATGGTGGACGGCGGCTCGCACCGCCTCCCAGCCACCGAGCGGCGTCACCGGCGCGTCGGAGCCGAGCGCCAAGGCGAGCCCTGCGCCGTCCATCGTCGCGAACGGGTTGAGCTCTGCGGCCCGCTGCGGGCCGAGCCGGGTGGCGTACATCCCGGCGTCCCCGCCCCACAGCTCGTCGAAGACCGGCTGCACGGACGCCACCACACCCAGCGCCGCGAGGCGGGTGACCAGCCCGGCGTCGAGCATCTCGGCGTGCTCGACCCGGTGCCGTGCCGCTCGCAGAGCCGGAACGCCCACGACCGCCGCGGCCGACTCGAGCCCCTCGGTCACGGCCGCGAGGGCGGCGTCGCCGATGGCGTGGAAGCCCGCCTGGAGGCCGGCCCGGGTGCACGCCACGACGTGCTCGGCGATCTCCTCCACGCTGACGTACGCCGCCCCGGTGCCGTCGGCGTCGGCGTACGGCTCGCGCAGCCAGGCGGTGTGCGAGCCCAGGGCGCCGTCGACGAACAGGTCGCCCGCGGCGCCCCTCGCGCCGACCGACAGGGCACGGACGACCCCGCCGGAGGAGGCGAGCTCGCCCCAGTAGCCCGTCACCGCCGGGCCGGGCGAGCTCGCGGCCAGCTCGAGCAGGGCGGTGAGGTCGTCCACCCCGGAGATCCGCGGGCCGGCGCACTCGTGGACCGAGGCGATCCCGAGGGACGCGGCCCGGTCCAGCGTCGTGCGCTGGGCGGCCGACCGCTGCGACTCGGTGACCGCGGCCAGGGCGGCGGCGCGGACCGCGTGGTGGGCCTCACGCGTGAGCGGTCCGTCCGGGTCGTAGCCGTCGAGCCGCGCCAGCTGCGGCACCAGCGCCCGAAGCGCCGAGGACGCGGCGGCGGAGTGCACGTCGATGCGCGCGAGGTAGCTCGGCCGGCCGCCGGCCGCCCGGTCCACCTCCGTACGCGTCGGCGCCTGACCATCCGGCCAGCGCGACTCGTCCCACCCGTGCCCGAGGACGACGGCCGCCCGGCTGCCTCGTACGTACGTCGCGACGGCGTCGAGCGCTTCGGCCAGCGAGTGCGTCGCCGTGAGGTCGAGGCCGTCCAGCGCCAGCCCGGTGGCGGTCGCGTGCACGTGCGCGTCCACGAACGCGGGGGTGACCAGGCAGCCCGCCAGGTCCACCACCTCGTCGGCGTCGGGCAGCGGGTCGCTGCCGACCCAGGCCACGCGGTCGTCGGCGAGCAGCACCGCGCTCGCGTCGGGCCGTCCCGGGCTGAGCACGTGGCCGTCGCGCAGCAGCAGCGTGGTCATGCGGCCAGGCGGGCGTCGAAGAGCCGGCGCACCGCCGGGTCCTCGCGGAACAGGTCGAGGGCCAGCTGCGCGTGTCCAGGGGTGTAGCCGTTGCCGATCAGCATCGTGACGGCGGAGGCGAGCCCCTCCGCCCCGAGGGCGGCCGCCGTGAACGACGTGGCCATGGAGAAGAAGATCACGGTGCCGCGCACCGGGTCGGTGGACAGGATCGCGCCGTGCTCGCAGCCGGGCACGTCGACGCAGACGACCGTGATGTCCGCCGGCTCACCGAGCGCCGCGGTGATCGCGTCCGAGAGGGCGACCGGGTCTCGGGCATCGGCCACCGCGACGGCTTCGACCAGCCCGCTGGCCTCGAGCAGGGCCGCTTCGTTCCCGTTCGGGACCACGCCGACGCGTCGCCGGGCCCCGAAGCGGCGGGCGGCCGCCAGCGAGAGAGAGCCGCTCTTGCCGGCGCCGCCGAGCACGGCCACCGACGGCGGCCGCCCGGCGGAGACGTACTCGCCGACCACCCGCGCGGTCAGGGCCGGCGCACCGGCCACGTCCATGACGGCGATGGCGAGCTCATCGGGCAGGTCGTCCGGCAGCACGGTCGCGATGGAGCGGCCGAACAGGATCGCGCTGCCCTCGCACGGGACCTGCTCCGAAGCCGCGTCCCAGCGGCTCAGCCCGTCGGTGATGCGCAGCGGGGTCAGGGACAGGGAGACCAGGGTCGCCACCCGCTCCCCCGGCCGCAGGCCGAGCGGGGACTCGGGCCCCACCTCGTCGACCACTCCGACCAGCATGCCGCCGCTGCCGGTGACCGGGTTCTGCATCTTGCCCCGCTCCTCGACGATGGCGAGGACCTCGCGGCGCAGCGCGTCGCGGTCGGCACCGTGCTTGTCGGCCAGCTGGCGGAAGCTGGCGGCGTCGAGGTTGAGCCGCTCGACGCGGATCCGGACCTCGTCCGGGCCCACCGCGGGGTCCGGGTCCAGGCGCCAGGCGGCCTGGGGCAGGACACCGACCGGTTCGAGCACCCGGCGCAGGCCGACGGAGGCGGACGTCGTCGTCATGGCCGTGATCGTCCCACATCTGGCACGGCGATCCGGCCAGTCGACGGGAAGACATCCCGCGAAGGAGTACGCTTGCGGGAGGATCTCCCGCTATCCTCGGGGTCCATGATGCCTTCGTCCGCGGATCAGCCGTACGTCTACCGTCGCCGGGAGCCGCGGGAGCCGGACTGGACCCGCTTCCCGGGCTGGGCCGAGGTCAGCACGCAGCAGTGGCGCGACGTGCAGTGGCAGCGCTCGCACTGCGTGAAGACCATCAAGCAGCTCCACGCGGTGGTCGGCGACCTGCTGGACGAGGGCTTCTACGCCGACCTGGAGCGCGACCAGGCCGAGCGGGCGACGATGTCGATGCTCGTCCCACCCCAGATGCTCAACACGATGGTCCCGGCGTCCCACGACGCCGGTGCGCCGACGGCCGCGGCCTTCACCGCGGCGTTCTACGCCGACCCGGTCCGCCGCTACATGCTGCCGGTGCTGTCGGACCGGCGTACCGACTGGCCGTCCCACCCCTACGCCACACGCGACTCCCTGCACGAGCACGACATGTGGGTGGCGGAGGGCCTCACGCACCGCTACCCGACCAAGGTGCTCGCCGAGCTGCTGCCGACGTGCCCGCAGTACTGCGGGCACTGCACGCGGATGGACCTGGTCGGCAACTCCACGCCACAGGTGGCCAAGCTGAAGTTCGGCCTCAAACCGGTGGACCGCTACGACGCGATGATCGACTACCTGCGGCGAACCCCCGGCGTCCGCGACGTGGTCGTCTCCGGAGGGGACGTCGCGAACCTGCCGTGGCGCCAGCTGGAGGCCTTCGTCGACCGGCTGCTCGACATCGAGAACATCCGCGACATCCGGCTGGCCACGAAGGCCCTCATGGCGCTCCCGCAGCACTGGCTGCAGGACGAGGTACGGACCGGGATGACGCGCATCGCCAACCGAGCGCGCGCCCAGGGCGTCTCGGTGGCGATCCACACCCACGTCAACGCGGCCCAGCAGGTCACGCCGCTGGTGGCCGAGGCCACCGCCGCGATGCTCGAGGCGGGCGTGCGCGACGTGCGCAACCAGGGCGTGCTCATGCGCGGGGTCAACACGACGACCGACGCCCTGCTCGACCTGTCCTTCGCGCTGCTCGACGGCGCGGGGATCATGCCCTACTACTTCTACCTCTGCGACATGATCCCCAACGCGGAGCACTGGCGGACCTCCGTCGCCCACGCCCAGCAGCTCCAGCACGGGATCATGGGCTACCTGCCCGGCTTCGCCACGCCGCGGATCGTGTGCGACGTACCGTTCGTCGGCAAGCGCTGGGTGCACCAGCTCGAGTCCTACGACCGCGTGCGGGGCATCTCGTACTGGACGAAGAACTACCGCACGTCGATCGAGGCGACCGACCCCGACGCGCTCAACCGCACGTACCCGTACTACGACCCGATCGACACGCTGCCGGTGGAGGGCCAGCAGTGGTGGGCCGAGCACGCGGGCGACGCCGCCCAGGTGGGTCGGCCGGTGCTCGTCACGACCTGACGTCCCGAAGTTCCGACGGGCGCCGGTCCCCGAGGCGCTCGGGTCAGCCGGTCGGGCGGCCCTCGAAGAAGGTGGTCAGCACGATCGTGGTGCGGGTGGACACGTTCGCGGTGGCCCGGATCCTCGCGAGCAGGTCCTCCAGCGCGACCGGTGAGGCCACCCGGACCTTGAGGACGTAGGACTCCAGCCCCGCCACAGAGTGGCAGGCCTCGATCTCACTCACGCCGGCGAGGCGGTCCGGGGCGTCGTCGGGGGCCGAGGGGTCCAGCGGGATGATCGAGACGAAGGCGGTCAGCGGGAGCCCCAGCGCCTCGGCGTCGACCACAGCCGAGTAGCCGCGGATGACCCCGCGCTCCTCCAGCCGCTTGACTCGTTGGTGCACCGCCGAGGTGGACAGGCCGGTCGCCTTGCCGAGCTCGGTGTACGACATGCGGCCGTCACCCTGCAGGAGCCGGACGATCTGTCGGTCGAGGTCCTCCACGGGCAGGAAGGTAGTGGTCGGACGCCGGATCACGCGCAAAGTGTCCAGACCGTGACCCAACCGGCGGATGCGGCGGGCTTCGGGGTCAGGCCTCCAGCCGGACCAGCTCGCGGGGGCGCACGTTGAGCCGCTCGATGGCGGAGCCGTCCTCGGTGACCACCACGATGTCCTCGATGCGGGCGCCGAAGCGCCCCTCGAGATAGATCCCGGGCTCGATGGAGAAGGCCATCCCGGGCTCGAGCAGCTCGGTGTTGCCCGCGACGATGTACGGCTCTTCGTGGGTGGACAGGCCGATCCCGTGCCCCGTCCGGTGCACGAAGGCGGGGCCGTACCCGCCGTCGGCGATCACGTCGCGGGCCGCGGCGTCGACCGACTCGGCGCTGACCCCCGCCCGGGCCCACCGGCAGGCCGCGTCCTGGGCGTCCTGCAGCACGGCGTAGAACGCCGACACCTCCTCGGCCGGCTCGCCGAGGACATAGGTGCGCGTCTCGTCGCTGCAGTAGCCCTCGGGGGTGGTCCCGCCGATGTCGACCACGACGACGTCGCCCGGCTGGACCACCCGGTCGGAGACCTCGTGGTGCGGGCTGGCGCCGTTGGGTCCCGACCCCACGATGACGAAGTCCACGCTCGCGTGCCCGGCGGCCAGGATCGCCTCGGCGATGTCCGTGCCGATCTCTCGCTCGGTACGTCCGGCCCGAAGCCACTCCCCCATCCGCGCGTGCACGGAGTCGATCGCCGCCCCGGCACGGCGAAGCGCGTCCACCTCCTCCGGCGTCTTGCGCATCCGCAGCTCCCGCAGCACCGGGCCCGCCAGGTGCTGCTCCACCTCCGGCATCGCGCGCCGGAAGGCGAGCACCTTCTCCGCCCACATGTGGTCGTCGAGCGCGACCCGCGAGGCACCGGGCACGAGCCCGGCGACGAGTGCGTAGGGGTCCTCGGTCTCCTCCCAGGTGCGGATCTCGACCCCGGCCGCGCCCAGCGGCGAGGCCGCGGCGGCGGAGCGCTCGAGACGCGGGACGACCACCACCGGGTCGGCGTCCGGGCGCACGACCAGGCAGGTCAGCCGTTCCAGGGGCAGCGCCTCGTAGCCGGCGAGGTAGCGAAGGTCCGGGCCGGGTGAGATGAGCAGGGCGTCCAGACCGGCGGCGGCCGTGGCGGTGCGCGCCCGGTCGAGCCGGCCGAGGTCGACGAGGAGCCTGGTCACGGGGCCACTGTAGGTCCGGGCCGCGTCCGGCCGTCACGTACTGTTTCAGGCGTGGCGTGGCGGCGAGCGGTGTCGGCGGTTGCGGTGGCCGGGGCGGGCTGCGTGCTGACCCTCGCCGGATGCAGCGGTGGCGGGGGCGGCGCCTCGTCGACGGCCACGTCGACGGTGGACCCCAGCTGTGTGGCGCCGCGCGCGAGCTCCTCGGCGTACAGCAGCGCGGTCCAGCGCCAGCAGCGGCTGTCCGCCGCGGCGCAGAGCGCGGGGAACACGACCGACAACGACGTGGCCCGGGCCAGGCAGGGCCAGCTGCAGCAGGCGTGGGCGGCGTTCATCCTCGCCCACCAGAGCTGCTTCGACGCCGACACCGTCGCGGCGGCCAAGGAGTACCAGACCGGACCCGGCGGCTGACCGGGCTGCGTGGATAGGGTCCCGGCCATGCGCGTCCTGGTGCTGGGAGCCGGCTTCGGTGGCCTCGAGCTGTCGGCGCGGCTCTCCGACGCGCTCGGCGAGGACGCCGACGTCGTGCTCGTCGACCGCTCCGACGGCTTCGTCTTCGGCTTCGCCAAGCTGGACGTGATGTTCGGGCGCCGAGCCCCCGCCGATGCCGTGCACCGCTACGACCGGCTGGTGCGCCCGGGGGTGCGGTTCGTCCGGACGACCGTACGGGCCATCGACCCGGCGAGGCGCAGCGTGGAGACCGATGCCGGCCGCTTCGAGGGCGACGTGCTCGTCGTCGCGCTCGGGGCCGAGGTGGACCCCGCTGCAACACCCGGCCTTGTCGAGGGCGGCCACGAGTTCTACTCCGTCGAGGGCGCCTTCGCCCTGAGGGAGGTGCTCGCGGGCCACCCCGGCGGCGACGTCGTCGTGGGTGTGACGTCGACGCCGTTCAAGTGCCCGCCGGCGCCCAGCGAGACCGCCCTCCTCCTGCACGACCACCTCAGCGCGTCGGGGCTGCGAGACAGCTCGTCGATCACGCTCGTCATGCCCTTCGGTACGCCGATCCCGCCATCACCGGCCGCCTCCGCCGCGGTGCTCCACGCCTTCGAGGAACGGGGCATCCGGTTCGTGCCCGACCTCCTGGTCGCGGCGCTGGACGCTGACCGCCGGGTCGCCGTCCTCAGCGACGGCTCCGAACTGGCCTACGAACTGTTCCTCGGCGTCCCCGTGCACCGCGCCCCCGCGGTGGTGCTGGAGAGCGGGCTCGCCCAGGACGGCTGGGTCCCGGTGGACCCGCAGACGCTCGAGACCCGCTTCCCGGGCGTCTACGCCGTGGGCGACGTCACCAGTGTCGGAACCCCGAAGGCCGGCGTCTTCGCCGAGGGAGCCGCCGCCGTCGTGGCCGAGCGCCTGATCGCGCAGGCTCGGGGAGTCGCCACGTCGGCGACGTACGACGGACGCGGGACCTGCTACGTCGAGTTCGGCGCCGAACGGGTCGCGAAGGTCGACGTCACGTTCCTGCACGGGCCCCCGTCGGGCCTTTTCGAGGGGCCCTCGGCCGACCTGGCCGTCGACAAGGTCGCCTTCGGCACCACCCGGGTCGCTCACTGGTTCGGGACCCGCGGGCCGTAAGGCCCTGGGCACCGCCGGTGCCGTGGTGGGATCGTGGGCGCATGACCCAGGAAGCGGGCCCCCTGACCGATTTCGCCGACGGAGCAGTGAAGGGGGTGGACTCCTACGTCGTCGGCCTGAGCGCCGGCCAGCCCTTCGCCCTGTCGCGGCGCTGCCGGCACCTGCGAGCGGACCTCGCCGGCGGGCACGTGGACGCGGAGGGATGCCTGGTCTGCCCCTGGCACGAGGCGCGCTACGACACGACGACCGGGCGAATGGTCGGCGGGCCGCAGGGCTTCTACGCCAAGGTCCCGGGACTCGGGTGGGCGTTCAAGACCCTCACCGCCGCGCTGCCGCTGAAGCGAGGCCGGGCCAGCGTGCGCGACGGGTCGGTGTTCGTGGACTGACATGCCGCCTCGCCCCCAGAAGCTGCTCCTGCTCGACACCGCCTCGCTGTACTTCCGAGCGTTCTACGGCGTTCCGGACTCGGTGACCGCGCCCGACGGCACGCCGGTCAACGCGGTCCGCGGCCTCCTGGACTTCATCGCGCGCCTCGTCGCCGACCACGAGCCGACCCACCTCGTGGCCGCGATGGATGCCGACTGGCGCCCGGCCTTCCGGGTGGCGCTGCTGCCGACGTACAAGGCGCATCGTGTCGGTGACCCGAGGACCGACGCGGAGGACGTACCGCCGGCGCTGCTCCCCCAGGTTCCCGTGATCGAACAGGTCCTCGACGCGGTGGGGATCGCGCGGATCGGCGTCGCGGGGTACGAGGCGGACGACGTCATCGGGACGCTCGCCTCGGCCGCGGACAGCCCGGTGGACGTGGTGACGGGCGACCGTGACCTCTTCCAGCTGGTCGACGACGGTCGGGGCGTGCGGGTCCTCTACACCGCGCGCGGGATCGGCCGCCTCGAGGTGGTCGACGACGTCCGCGTCCGGGAGAAGTACGGCGTCCCGGCAGCCGCCTACGCCGACTTCGCGACGCTGCGCGGCGACCCGTCCGACGGCCTGCCCGGCGTACCCGGAGTGGGCGAGAAGACGGCCGCCGGGCTGCTCGGACGCTGGGGATCCCTCGACGCGTTGCTGGCCGCGCTGGACGACCCCGACGCCGACGTCGGCGCGAGGGCGAAGCTGCAGGCGGCGCGCGACTACCTGGCCGTCGCGCCGACGGTTGTCCGCGTCGCGCGCGACGTACCGCTGCCGGCGTACGACGCCACGCTGCCGACCTCACCCGCGGACCCCGAGGCGCTCGTCGAGCTCAGCACCCGCTGGGGTCTCGACTCCCCGCTGAACCGCCTGCTCGCGGTGCTGGCCGCGCTCGCGTGAGTGGGGCGCGTCAGGGGGTCGGCGTCCAGGCGGCCACCTTCGCGTTCTGGACGACGACCAGCTGACCGTCGACCCACTCCGCGGCCGCACCCGGTCCGGCCACGGTGGAGTCGGACGAGATCCGCTGCCACAGCCCGGACACCGGGTCGTAGACCGCCCCCCTGGGCGCGCCCGGCTTGCCACCCGCGCCGACGGCGCGGCCCCAGACGACGAGGGTGTTGCCGGTCCAGGCGGCCACCGGCCCGCTCAGTGCCGCGATCGGAGAGGCGGGCAGGCTCTCCCAGGCGTTCTGGCTCGGGACGTAGAGATAGCCGCCGGGCAGCTGCGTCACCTTCCCCTTGGTGATGTTCGTGCCGCCGTAGAACAGCCACTGGGTCCCGTTCCACGATGCTCCCGGGTTCACCGCGCTGACGCCGGCGGGAGCGGCGGCGATGGGCTGCCAGAGGTGGGTGTTGGTGCTGTACCAGTAGCCGTCGCCGAGAGTCTTGGCGTTGCCGTCCCACAGCGCGGCAGCGGGATTCGTGCTCTTCGCGCTCACGTCGCTGACGCCGCCCCAGACGACGAGCTGGTAACCAGTCCATGTGTACGCCGGCGCGATCCGCGACCCACCCGGCAGCCGCTGCGGCTTGGTCGCCGACTTGGATCCGTAGTCGACCCAGGTGCCCTTGCCGGGGACCTTTCCCGGCGTGAACTCCATGGTCGTGATGCCCGTGGAGTGACCCTTGACGTGGGTGTTGTTGGCACCGAAGACCACGACGACCTGCCCGGTCCAGACGGCGCCGAGCCGCTGCTGCGGATTGACGCCCTTGGCCGACGCTGCGGTGACGCCCATGGCCGGGATCTGGGTCCACGTCCCCCTGCGTGGGTTGAACTCCCAGCTGAGGTTGTCGGTGTCGTACGCGCCCACCCGCAGCTTCTGCACCCCGGTCTTGTAGGTGACGTTGGTGTGCTTGGTGAAGCCACCGAAGACGAGCATGTCGGTGCCGTCCCAGACGCGGGCGAACGGGGTCCGTGGCGGCTGGCCCTTGGGACCCTGCGCGTAGGTCTTCCAGCTCCCGGTCGTGGTGTCGTAGACGTAGACGGTCCACGGGTTGAGGCCCCCCGACCCAGCCGGCCCGGCGATGATCCACCGGTCCGCGAACAGCACGAACCCGTTCGTCGGGCCCGGCGCCGAGGGCAGCGCCTTCCACGTCCCGGGACCGCCGATCTGGGCGACCGAGGCGAGGTCGGACTGCGACGCCTGCGGGCTGGACGAGGCGTGGCGGGTGCCGACGATGAGGCCGGCGACCACGACGACGGCGATCAGGAGGACGACTCCCACGATCACCAGCCCGCGGCGGCCCGGAGGCGGCGGGGCGGGCTCGGTCTGCGGGGGCAGCTGCATGACGTCCACGGGTGTCCACGGTACGTGCGCCGCCCGCGGGCGCCATCCGCCGAGCGGACGGATTCCCCCGTGTCGCTGGCTCACCCCACGGAGGAGTAGGCCACCACGCCGCGCCGCAGGGCACCGACCGCGGCCAGCGCCGAGACGCGCAGGGCGCCGCCGCTCGCCTCGACGACCTGGTCGAGCAGGTCCAGCAGCTGGCGGATCCAGCGCACGAAGTCGCCGGCGCTGAGGTCCACCTCCGAGAGCACGGTGTCCAGCCGGGCGCCCGTGGCCCAGCGCCACGCGGCCCAGGCGAAGCCGAGGTCGGGCTCGCGCAGGAAGGAGAGGCGGTGCTGCTGCTCGAGGGCGTCGAGGGAGCCCCACTCGCGGACCATGTCCGCGAGGACCTCCCGCACCCGTCCCGACGGGAGTCGCGGCGGGGCGTCGTCGTCGGGGTGCCGGGACTCATAGACCAGGGTCGACAGGCAGGCCGCGAGCTCGGCGGGGGCGAGGTCCGCCCAGAGTCCGAGGCGCAGGCACTCGGCGGCGAGCAGGTCGAGCTCGCAGTACAGCCTCGCCAGCCGCCGGCCGTCCTCGCTCACCACGTCGCCCTGCAGGTAGCCGAGCGCCTCGAGGACCTCGCAGACCCGGTCGAACTCGCGCGCGATGGTGTGCGTGCGCGACTCGACGCGGTGCCGCAGCGACTCGGTCTCCCGCGCCAGGCGGTGGTAACGCTCACCCCAGCGCGCGTGGTGCTCCCGCTCCGAGCAGCCGTGGCACGGGTGGTGCTTGAGCGCGCGTCGCAGGCGCTGGATCTCTGCGTCCTCCCCCACGCCGGCGCTCGACCGCCGGTGGCCGTCGGCCCTGTCGGGGACGCGGGTGCGCAGCGTCGCGGCCAGGTCGCGCCGGCTCTGGGGGCTGCGCGGGTTGAAGCTCTTCGGGATCCGCAGCCGCTCCAACGCCTCCACCGGGGAGGGGAAGTCGGTGATGGACAGCCGGCGGACCTGTCGCTCGGAGGTGAGCACGGTCGGGCGGGGGTCCGCCCCGCTGGACAGCCCCGGGTCGAGCACGACGGCCCACCCGGCGTTGCGCCCGGCCGGTACCCGGATGACGTCACCCACCTTGAGGGCCTCCAGCGCCTGGGTGGCGCTGGCCCGTCGCAGGGCCGCCCCCTGGCGGGCCACCTGCGCCTCACGGTCCTTCAGCGCCCTGCGCAGCGCGGCGTACTCCTCGAAGTCACCGAGGTGGCAGGTCATCGCCTCGCGGTAGCCCTCGAGCGCCTGCTCGTTGCGCCGCACCTGCCGCGTCAGGCCGACCACGGCACGGTCGGCCTGGAACTGCGCGAAGGACTGCTCGAGGATGTCGCGGGCAGCAGCCCGGCCGACGCGCGCCACCAGGTTGACCGCCATGTTGTAGCTCGGCCGGAAGGAGGAGCGCAGCGGGTAGGTCCGCGTGGAGGCGAGGCCGGCCACCGCGCGCGGCTCCAGCCCCGGCTGCCACAGCACCACGGCGTGGCCCTCGACGTCGATCCCCCGCCGGCCGGCACGCCCGGTGAGCTGGGTGTACTCCCCCGGCGTCACGTCGGCGTGGGTCTCCCCGTTCCACTTGCTCAGTCGCTCGAGGACCACCGAGCGCGCCGGCATGTTGATGCCGAGCGCCAGGGTCTCGGTGGCGAACACGACGTGGACCAGGCCCTGGACGAACAGCTCCTCGACGACCTCCTTGAAGGTCGGCAGCAGGCCGGCGTGGTGGGCGGCGATCCCGCGTTCGAGTCCCTCCAGCCACTCGTGGAAGCCGAGGACGGCGAGATCCTCCTCCGGGATGTCGGCGCACCGGCGCTCGACGTGCTCGCGAACCAGCTCCCGCTCGGCGTTGGTCAGCAGCCGAAGGCCGCTGCGCAGGCACTGCAGGACCGCGGCGTCGCACCCGGCCCGGCTGAACACGAAGACGATCGCCGGCAGCAGCCCCGCCCGGTCGAGGCGCTCGACCACGTCGACCCGGCTCGGCGCCTCCGGGCCGCGTCGCCGCCGATCGCCTCGACCCGGCCGGCGGTCGCCCACGCGGGCGTAGCGCTGCTCGTCGCGCGCGAGACGGACCAGCTCCGGGCTCACCTGCTCCTGCTCGTCATCGACGAACAGGTCGAGCAGCCGTGTGCCCACCATGACGTGCTGCCAGAGCGGGACCGGGCGATGCTCCTCGACCACGACGGCGGTGTCGCCCCGGACCTCCCCCAGCCACTCGCCGAACTCCTCGGCGTTGCTCACCGTCGCCGACAGCGATACCAGCCGTACGTCCTCCGGCAGGTGCAGGATCACCTCCTCCCATACCGCGCCGCGGAAGCGGTCGGAGAGATAGTGCACCTCGTCCATGACCACGTAGCCGAGCTCGCGCAGCGTCGGGGACCCCGCGTAGAGCATGTTGCGCAGGACCTCGGTGGTCATGACGACGACAGGCGCGTCGCCGTTGATCGAGTTGTCCCCGGTGAGCAGGCCGACGCGATGCGCCCCGTGGACGCGCACGAGGTCGGCGTACTTCTGGTTCGACAGCGCCTTGATCGGCGTCGTGTAGAAGCACTTGCGGCCGACCGCCAGGGCGAGGTGGACGGCGAACTCCCCGACGAGGGTCTTGCCCGAACCGGTCGGCGCGGCGACGAGGACGCTGCGGCCCTCCTCGAGGGCCCGGCAGGCCTCCTCCTGGAACGGGTCGAGCCCGAACGGGTAGCCCTCGCGGAACTCACCGAGCTCCGCGACCATGCCCCGACCCTATGTCGGGTCCCAGCGTGATCGGGCCCCGACCCTAGGTCGGGTCCCAGCTCAGGACACGCAGCGCCCCCGGCACGCACGTCGCGGTCACGGGGAGCGCTCCGATCCGCTCCCCGTCCGCGTACGCGACCGCGCCGGGGGCCTCCAGGCGCACCTCACGCCCGACGAGCACGTCGACCGCGGGGTGGTCCACGTGCGTGCCCTTGTAGACGCGGGGGAAGACCCGCAGGAACTCCACCTTGGACAGCCGGCGCAGCACGGTGACGTGCAGCAGGCCGTCGTCGAGCACCGCGCCCGGGGTCACCTTCATGCCCCCGCCGTAGGAGGTGTTGTTGCCGACCGCCGTGAGCATCGCCTCGACCTCGGTCTCGGCGCCGTCGACGGTGACGCGGAACGGCAGCGGCTTGAAGACACCGAGCTCGGCCATGATCGCGATGTTGTAGCGGCTGCGGCCGCGGGGCCAGCGCATCCGGTTGGCCCGCTCGTTGACCGCGGAGTCGAAGCCGGAGGACATGACGCCGGCGTACCAGCGCTTGCCCACGACCGAGTCGGTGAGCACCGCGTCGATGTCCGTGGGGGTCCAGCGGGCGATGACCTGCGCGGCGGCCGCCGGGTCGTGCGCCGGGATCCCGAGGGCGGTCGCGAAGTCGTTCCCCGTCCCGGTGGGCACCATGCCGAGCGGTACGCCGGTCCCGGCCACGCACTGCACCCCGATGTGGACCATGCCGTCGCCGCCGGCCACCACGAGGGCGTCGACACCGCCGGCGACCGCCTCGCGCGCCAGGCGTACGGCGTCCTCGGCGTCCGCACCCTCGAGCAGGCGAACCCCGAGGCCCTCCTGCCGCAGCCGGTCCGCAGCGAGGCGGCCCTCGCGGGCGCCTCGTCCCCCGCCGGACGTGGGGTTGACCAGGAGCGCGACGGAGCGGCTCACGGCAGCGAACCGAGGTCGGCGGTGCGGATCTCCCCCGCCTCGGTCCAGGTGAGGCCCGCCCACCCGGTGGTGACGTCGGCGTCGAGGGCGCAGCGCTCGTTGCCGAGCTGCCACTCCAGGCGCAGCGTCGTCGGTGTCCCCGAGACCGAGCACGTCCCGGCGAAGGCGGGATGGGCGTTGCGGAAGCGGATCAGCCGGGTCAACGACTCCACGACCGGGCGCCGCAGCTGCTCCTCGATCTCGGCCCGCGTGTAGTGGTGGCGGTTGACATCGCGTCCCACGTGGGTCCGCGCGAGCAGGTCCGTGTCGTTGGTGCCGGCCAGGAGCCCCACGTAGTAGACCTGCGGCACCCCGGGCGCGAAGAACTGCAGCGCCCGGGCGAGCAGGTAGCGGGCGTCGTCGCCGCCGAGGGCGTCGTAGAAGGTGCAGTTGACCTGGTAGAGGTCGACGTTGGAGGCGGCCGAGCCGGTCGCGGCCCGGGAGGTCCCCCCGGAGTTGTCGTGGATCGCCTCCACCAGGTCGTGGATCTGCTGTGGCGTCAGCAGGCCGGCCTGAGCGGGGTCCAAGGGGTCCGCGCCCACGTCGATGACGCCGATGCCGTCGTGGGTGTCGAGGACCGTGACGGTGTTGGTCGGCCGGATCCGCATCCAGGACAGCAAGGGCAGGGCGTCGCCGGCGGTGAGCGCGTGCAGCACCAGAGGGGGCAGGGCGAAGTCGTAGACGAGGTCGACCTGGCGGGCGATCTCGACCTGGCGCTGGAAATAGGAGTGCACCTCGACGAGGACCTCGAGGTGCCGCGACCGGCACCACCCGGTGATCTCGTCGATGAAGGCGAAGGTCTCCGGTGTCATGAACGAGGTGTTGCCAGGGGTCTTGACCGCGTAGCCGACCGCGTCGAGGCGCACGCTGCTGACGCGGGCCTCGGCCAGCCGGTCCAGGACGCGTGCGAGGTAGGCGCGGGTGACCTCGGAGCGGATGTCGATGTCGACCTGTTGCGCGGTGAAGGTGGTCCAGACGAGCCGTTTCGTGCCGTCGGCGAGGGTGTACGGCGTGAACGGGACGCCGGGGCGGGGCCGGTAGAGCTTGAGCAGGTCCTCCTCGCGAGCCCCGTCGGGGAAGGTCCGGCCGAGGGTGAGGAACATCCCGTCGAACTCCGACGCGGCGCCCTTCGCCAGCCAGTCCTTGAACTGCGGGCTCGAGGAGGAGACGTGGTTGACGATGACGTCGACCATCACCTCGAAGTCCTCGGCGATGGCACGTACGTCGTCCCAGGTGCCGAGCCGAGGATCGACCTCGGTGTGGTCCTCGGGGTCGAACCCGGCGTCCGCGCCGTCGAAGGGCCGGAAGAACGGCAGGATGTGCACGCCCCCGAACAGACCGCGAAGCGGGCCGGTCAGGACTGCGCGCAGCCCGGGCAGGTCGCCTCCGAGCCGGTCGGCGTAGGTGATCAGCTCCACCTGGTTGCGCACGTGTCGTCCTTCCTGCGGCCGGGTGGCGGCCATTCTGGCGGACGGCGCGCGCTGGTCAGGTCAGGTCGGAGTAGTCGGCACGGTCGAGCGGCTCGGGCTCGGGGAGCGGGGAGGTCTCGTCGTCGTCCCACTGGGCGTAGCCCTCCGTGGTCTCCCGCCGCCGGCGGCGCCGGTCGTTGAGGGAGGCGATCCCCATCGCCCCGAACACCAGGCCGAGGATCGGGAAGGCGAGCAGCGACAGGTTCACCGGGTCACCGGTCGGGGTCGCGATCGCCGCGAAGAGGAACACGCCGAACAGGATCTGGCGCCACCACCCCCACAGGCGCCGGCTGGGCAGGATGCCGACGGCGTTGAGGGCGACGACGAAGACCGGTAGGACGAAGCCGAGCCCGAAGAACAGCGAGATCTGGATGACGAAGGAGATGTACTGGTCCAGCTTGATGATGTTCGTCGTGTCCTTGGGCGTGAACCCGGCCAGCACCCCGACGCCCTTCGGGAGCACGTAGTACGCGAACGCCACGCCGGCCAGGAACAGCGGCGTCGCGGACCCGACGAAAGCGAGGGCGTGGCGGCGCTCGTTTCGGCGCAGCCCCGGCGTGACGAAGCGCCAGAGCTCGAACAGCCACACCGGCGCGGCCAGGATGATCCCGATGATGCAGGAGATCTTGATCTGCAGGGTGAAGGCGGTCGCCACCCCGCCGATGATCGAGAGCTGGACGTCGTGGCCCTGAGCCCGCGCGCTCTGGATGGCCTTGATGGCCGGCCGCTCCAGGAAGGTCAGGATCCGGTCGTAGAACGCGTACGCCAGCACGGCGAAGACCACGACCGCGGCCATCGAGACGAACAACCGGGTGCGCAGCTCGCCCAGGTGCTCGGCGAGCGTCATCCGCCCCTCGGGGTCGGATCGACGCCGCCCGCGGCGGGGCAGCTTCACCGCGGTGAGGCGATCAGTGCTCCCCGCCCTCGGGGGCCTGCTGCGCGGGCTGGGCCTGCGGAGCCGGTGCCGGGGCGGGAGGGGTCGGCGCGGGTGCCTGCTGCGCCTGCGGCAGCACCTGCGGCTGCGGCGGGGCCGGCGGCGGTGCCTGCTGGACCGTGGTCGTCGGGGCGGCCGCCTCGTCGTCGGTCAGGCCGCGGGTCTCCGCCTTGAAGATGCGCAGCGAGCGGCCGAGGCCACGGGCCGCGTCGGGAAGCCGCTTGGCCCCGAACAGCAGCACAATCAGCACGATGAGGATGATCCCCTCGGGACCCCTCAGGCCATCGAGCATCGTCTCGCACCTCTCGCCAGCCGCAGCCGCTGGGGCCGAGGACGGGTGGCAGTCACGTCAGAGTTCGATGCTACCTCGCGCCGCGACCCGGATCAGGACGGCGACAGCAGCGGTTCCACGGCGCCGACGACGGTGTGGTGGTCGGTCAGCCACAGGGCGAAGTCCAGCAGGTCGTCGTAGCTGATCCGCGGACCGCGGTGCTCCTCCAGCGCCTCGGCCGGGATGTGCCAGCGCTGGACCTTCACCCCGCCGGAGACGAGCAGCGCGACGACCTCCTCGTCGGCCGGCTTCTTGACCTCGTCGGTGCACTTGGGGCAGTCGAAGGCGTAGGTGGACCACTCGGAGCGCGTGCACACGACCAGGCGCAGGTCGCCGGGTTTGAGATCGACGTCCCCGCAGGTCGGGCACGAAGCCTTGATCGTGGTCATGACGCCCTCCGCGTTCCCCCTGGAATTCCCGCCCGGACTCCTTGCGAGTCCTTCCCTGGGGGCATCGGCCGCACGCGGACCGACCTTGACCGCTGGCCGCATCAGCCGTTCGGGCGACTTTGCTCAGCCGTACCTCTTCAGGGCCTGCCCCGCGGCCTCACGGACCTGCTCGGCGAGGTCGACCGGCTCGACGACCCGGGCGCGCCCGCCCAGGCGGAGCACCAGCCGCCTGGCCCACGCCAGGTCCGGCGTGCGCAGCACCACCCGCAGGCCGCCGTCGGCCAGCTCGGTCGCGCTCTCGACTGGGTGGTAGTCCACGACCCAGCGGGCGTCCGCGGCGAGGTCGACGACGACGAGGTGGTCGTGCTCCCCGGCCCGCCAGGGCTCGCCCGGGCGTGGCAGCTCGGCGGGCTCCGCGACGGGAGGGCTCGCCGGCGTGTCGAGCACCACCGCCTCGTGGACGCGGTCGAGCCGGAAGGTCCGCATCGCGTCGGTCAGGTGGCACCAGCCCTGCAGGTACGTGCGCTCGCCGAGGACGACGAGCGCCACGGGGTCGACGTCACGCTGGGTGAGCTCGTCGCGGGCGGGCACCCAGTAGGCCAGGTGCAGCCGCCGCCGCGTCTCCAGCGCCCTGCGGACGGCGTCGATGACCTCGGGGTGCGTCGGCTCTTCGACCGGCCCGGCGGGGGCGTTCAGCGGGAGGACGCCGCGTGCGGGAAGCGTCCCGAGGGCGTCCTCGATCTTGGCGAGCGCGCTGCGCGCTGCCTCGGTGGGTACCCCGGGGGCGAGCGCGAGCAGGCGCAGCCCGACGAGGAGGCTGACCGCCTCGTCCAGGCGCAGGCGCAGCGGGCGGTCGACGGCCTGGGGGTCCAGGACCGTGATGGACTCGCCCCAGTAGTCGATGTCGATGCTGGCCAGGGAGTCCCGCCCGACCTCCGCGCACACGGCGAGGTCGAGGTCGGACTCCAGCTGCTCGACGGTGATGCCAAACGCGGCGGCCGCATCCTGCTTGCGCACCCCCGGCCGGGCCCGAAGCCACGGGACCAGGGTCAGGACCCGCGCGAGCTGCTCGGCCGCTCCCCCACCACCGGCAGCCATCAGAGATCCCCCACCAGGGCCTGCAGCGCCGCCACGACCGCGCCCTTCAGCGCTGCGGGTTCCACCGCGACCACGTCGTCGCCGTGCTCGAGCACCCGCTGGGCGAGACGGTCCAGGTCGGTGTAGGCGATCCGCACCCGGTCGTAGCCGGCGGTGTCCGGCTCCACGGAGGTCGCGCGGTCGCGCAGCTCATGCCCCCGGCCGGAGCGGACCAGCAACGTGGCCTCGCCCGACTGTCCCGAACCGGGCTCGGCCACCAGCGAGGCCACGTCGGCCTCCGGGGGGACCTGGTAGGCGCCGTCGGGCCCCGAGGCCACGACCGGCCCGACGATGCGGTCGAGGCGGAAGGCGCGGGGCTCGCCGCGGTCCAGGTCGTGCCCCACGACGTACCAGCGCCCGCGCCGGGCCACCAGGCCCCAGGGCTGCAGGTGCCGGGCAAGCGGGGTGGTCGTGCCGGCTCGACGGTGCTCGAAGCGGACCGCGCGGCGCCGGGCGGCCGCCTCGGCCAGCGGCCCGTACGCCTGCTCGC
>DATJPE010000017.1 GCA_035506535.1 Actinomycetes bacterium
CCCCGCCCTGCGACGAGCACGGGGCGGACTGCCCCGAGCTGGCCTGCGTGATCTGCGGCTGGGCGCTCGTCGGCCCCGTCGAGATCGCCCTCGTCCCGCGGCGCGCTCGCGCGCTGGGCGCCTGAGCTGGGCCGCACCCACCCCGGCGCCTCAGCCGGCGCCCGCACCCACCCGGCGCCTCAGCCGGCGCCGCCAGCCAGGCCGATCACCACGATCCCGCTCAGCGCCACGCTGACGCCGGCGATCTGGACGCGCATCAACCGCTCCCCCAGCACGACCCTGGCGAGCACGGCGGTCGCCACCGGGTAGAGCGACCCGAGCACGCTCACCACCGCGAGCAGGCCCTCAGTGGAGGCCTTGGCGAAGGTGCCGTTGGCCGCCGCGTCGGCGATGCCGATCGCGGCGAGCACGGGCAGGTCGCTCCAGCGCAGCCGCGCGTACGCCGTCTCGAAGCGCTCCCCACCGGGCGGGCGGGCGGAGCGTCGGGCGGCCGCCAGCAGGAGGACGAGACCCATGGTCGCGGCGGACACCCCGCGCTGGGTGAGCAGGGTCATCGGGACCGACGTACGTCCGGCCCGGGCGACGAACCACAGCACGAGCCCGAAGCCGACCGCCGCCACGAGGGCGAGCGCCACGGCGCGGACGCGGGCCGCCTCGGGAGCCTCCCCTCCGGCGGGGCGCAGCTCGGGACCGGAGGCCAAGACCACGCCCAGGATGGCGAGGGCGATCCCGAGGTCCTGTTCCGGCGAGGGCCGGTCCCCGCCGACCAGCCCGATCATGACCGGGACCACCACACCGGCCGCCGCGATCGGTGCGACCACTCCCATGGTCCCGGAGGCGAGCGCGGCGTAGAACGCGACGAGGGCCAGCGGCCCGACGACACCGGCCGCCGCGGCCCACGGGAGATAGCCGTGCGGTGCGTGCTCGGCGCCAAGCCACAGCACCCAGACCACGATCACGACGAGGGCCAGGCTCTGCGACACTGCGACGACGACGGTGGCCCGCAGCCGCCGGCTCACCAGCCCGCCGGCGAAGTCCGCCGACCCCCACAGGGCGCTGGAGAGCAGCGCGAGGATCGCGGCCATCCCCCGCAGCCTACGAGTCGCCCGACGGGGACGACCCTGCCGACGAGGCGTCCGGCGTGGCGGCGGGCGAAGGGGCGCCCGATCGAGGGACGGCGACCTACCCTCGAGGAGTGAGCGGCCAGGACCCGGGTGAGCCCCCCGAGGACTTCCAGCGGGCTGTGGCGGCCCTGCGCTCGGCCCGGCTGCGCCCCGAGGTCGTCCTCCAGGAGGCGCCGGCGCCGCAGCGGCTGGCGCCGTGGGCGGTGGCCCTCACCGCCGACGTCCTCCCCCCCGACGGCGGCGGCGAGGCCGAGCCGGAGGAGCTCGGCACCGGACGCTTCGTCCTGCTCTACGACCCCGACGGCCATGACTCCTGGGACGGGGTGTTCCGGGTCGTGACCTTCGTTCGTGCCGCGGTGGAGCCCGACGTCGCCGGGGACCCCATGCTGCCCTCGGTGGGGTGGTCCTGGCTGGTCGAGGCGCTGGAGGCCCACCAGGCCGACTACGCGCAGCCCAGCGGCACCGTCACCCGGGTCGCCTCGGAGTCCTTCGGCTCGCTGAGCGACCGCCCGCCGAGCGCGGAGCTGGAGATCCGGGCGTCCTGGACCGCCGCCGACCCCGAGCTCGGTCCGCACCTGCAGGCGTGGGGCGACCTGCTGGCCACCGCCGCCGGGCTGCCGCCGCTGGCGGCCGGCGTCGTGGCCCTCTCGCGGCTGCGCCGCGCCCGCTGAGTCACTCTCCCGGCCTCTTCCCAGCGCGCGTCCGCGCACTACAGGTGTGCCCGCACCGATCCGATGAAGGACAGGAGCGCCGGTACGCCCCACCCGGGGGTGAACGCCGGGGGCCGGAACCGGAGAACCAACGTGAGCGCACTCGTCGAGAGCCGGGGTACGCCGTACGCCGTACGGACTCCTCGGTTCACGGCCCTGGCTGTCATCACGGACGGCCGGCTGCGCGAGGTCGTCGTCCGGGGCCTGCACACCCTCGGCGCGCTCGAGGTCGTGGAGGCCGCGAGCATCGCCGAGGCCCGTGCGCGTACCCGCGCGGTCCCCCCGCTCGACCTGCTCGTCGTCGAGGTCAGCCTTCCCGACGGCTCCGGCGTCGCCCTCCTCTCCGAGCTGCGCGCCCAGGGGTGGCAGCGGGGCATCGCGCTCGCCGCCGACGGCGACCCCTTCTCCGTGCGCGCCGCGCTGTCCGCAGGGGTCCGCGGCTTCCTCGTGACCGAGGGGGACTCCCTGCACGGACGTACGTCCACCGGCTTGCCCCGCGGCATCCAGGACCTGTCGGCCCGCGAGGTCGAGGTGCTCCAGCTCGTGGCCGGCGGCCGATCCAATCGCGACATCGGCGAGGCGCTGCACCTGTCCGCCCTCACCGTGAAGAGCCACCTGGCCCGCATCTCCCGCAAGCTCGGCACCGGCGACCGCGCCGAGATGGTCGCCCTCGCGCTGCGGGCAGGCATCATCCGCTGACTCCCCGCCTCCCGGGCAGGTCGCGCACGCGGCCCTAAGGTGAGGCCCGTGACGGGGAGCGAGGAGCGCACGGTCGTCCCCCTGCTCGCGCCCCGGGACGGGCTGCCTCCGGTGGTCGAGGACCCGGTCGAGCTGGCCGAGACGGTCGCCGCCCTCGCCGCCGGCACCGGTCCGGTCGCGGTCGACGCCGAGCGGGCCTCCGGCTACCGCTACGGGCAGCGTGCCTACCTCGTGCAGCTGCGTCGCGAGGGCGCCGGCACCGCGCTTATCGACCCGATCGGCTGCCCCGACCTGTCCGCGCTCGGGGCGGCGCTCTCCGACGCCGAATGGGTCCTGCACGCCGCGAACCAGGACCTGGCATGCCTGGCCGACGTCGGCCTGCGCCCGCCGCGGCTGTTCGACACCGAGCTCGGCGCGCGGCTGGCCGGGCACCCCAAGGTCGGGCTCGGACCGCTCGTCGAGGAGGTGCTCGGGCTCTCGCTGGAGAAGGGCCACTCCGCGGCGGACTGGTCCACCCGGCCGCTCCCCGAGCCGTGGCTGCGCTACGCGGCGCTCGACGTCGAGGTCCTCGTCGACCTGCGGCACGCCCTGCACGCCGAGCTCGAGGAGCAGGGCAAGCTCGCCTGGGCGCTCGAGGAGTTCGACGCGGTGCGCAACGCCCCGCCGCCTCCGCCGCGGCCGGACCCCTGGCGCCGAACCTCCGGTCTGCACCGGGTCCGCAGCCCCCGAGGTCTCGCCGCGGTCCGCGAGCTGTGGACCACGCGGGACGCGCTGGCCCGCCAGCGCGACGTCGCCCCCGGGCGCCTGCTGCCCGACAGTGCCATGGTCGAGGCCGCGCTGGCCGCCCCGACGACCCTGGAGGCGCTCCTCGCCGTGCCCGGGTTCAACGGCCGGGGGGCACGCCGCTACGGCCCCCGCTGGCTCGAGGCCCTGCTGCGCGCGTACTCCTCCGACTTCCCGCCGGTCAGCCTGCCGAGCGAGGCTCCGCCGCCGGCGCGGTCCTGGCCCGACCGCGACCCGGCGGCAGCGGCGCGGCTCGCGGCGTGCCGGACCGCCGTCGCGGCGATCGCCGACGAGCACCGGCTGCCCGTGGAGAACCTGCTGGCGCCGGACACCGTGCGACGACTGTGCTGGACGCCGCCGGAGGACCTCGGCGAGGGTGCGGTGGCCGAGGTGCTGCGGGCGCACGGCGCGCGCACCTGGCAGGTGCAGCTCACCGCCCCCGTCCTCTCCGCCGCGCTGCGGCGGGTGCGAGACCACGCGTGAGTGCTCGGCTGCGCCTCGAACCGGTCGGCCTGGAGCGGGGCCGCGCGCTGGTCGAGGGCCACCTCGACGCGCTCGCGCCGTTGCACGCGGGGGCCGGCTGGCCGCACGCCGACACCATGGACGGCCTGCGCATGTCGCTCGCGGAGCCCATCGACGACGAGCAGACCGCGCTGCTCGCAGTGCTGGTCGACACCGACGAGGTGGTCGGCGAGGGGGGCTGGAAGGGGCCGCCAGGACCCGACGGCGTGGTGGAGATCGGCTACGGGTTGGCGCCGCCCTACCGGGGCCGGGGTCTCGGCAGCGAGCTGGTCGGGCTGCTCACGGCGTGGGTGCTCGACCAGGAGGGCGTACGGCGCGTCGTCGCGGAGGTCCTGGCCGACAACCTGCCCTCCCGGCGGGCGCTGGAACGTAACGGCTACCGGCTCACCCACGTCGACGAGCCCTACGTCTGGTACGCCTACGCGCCCTGACCGGGGGTGCTGGCCAGACTTTGTTACTGGTGAGTAGCATGGTTGGGTCAGGGTCCGCCGCCGCCCCCCGGAGCCGTCCGTGAGTCCTCGAACCAGCCGCGACGTCGTGTTCGTCGACGGAGTCCGTACGCCCTTCGGCAAGGCCGGGCCGACCGGCCTGTACGCCGAGACCCGTGCCGACGACCTCATCGTGACCCTGATCCGCGAACTGCTGCGGCGCCACCCGCAGCTGCCGCCGGCGCGCGTCGATGAGGTGGCGGTCGCCGCCACCACCCAGATCGGCGACCAGGGGATGACCATCGGTCGCTCGGCGGCCATCCTCGCCGGGCTGCCGAGCAGCGTCCCGGGCTTCGCGATCGACCGGATGTGCGCCGGCGCGATGACCGCGGTGACCACGGTCTCGAGCGGGATCGCCTTCGGCGCCTACGACGTCGCGATCGCCGGCGGTGTCGAGCACATGGGCCACCATCCGATGGGCGAGGGCATGGACCCGAACCCACGCTTCGTCGCCGAGCGGCTCGTCGACGCCGACGCCCTCGTCATGGGCAAGACCGCCGAGCGGCTCCACGACCGCTTCCCGCAGCTGACCAAGGCCCGGGCGGACGCGTTCGCCGCGGCCAGCCAGGAGAAGCTCGCCAAGGCGTACGCCAACGGCAAGATCCAGCCCGACCTGGTGCCGATCGCGACCCGCTCCGCCGAGCTCGGCTGGGGGCTGGCCACCACCGACGAGCCGCCGCGCCCGGGGACGACCGTCGAGGCCCTCGCCGGCCTGCGCACGCCCTTCCGCCCGCACGGCAACATCACCGCCGGGAACGCGGCCGGCCTCAACGACGGGGCCACAGCCTGCCTGCTCGCAGCCGCCGACACCGCCGCGGAGCTCGGCCTGGCCACCCGGATGCGCCTGGTCGGCTATGCCTTCGCCGGTGTCGACCCCGAGGTGATGGGCGTGGGCCCGATCCCCTCCACCGAGCGGGCCTTGGCCCTCACCGGCCTTCGCATCGAGGACATCGGTCTCTTCGAGCTCAACGAGGCCTTCGCGGTGCAGGTGCTCGCGCTGCTCGACCACTTCGGCATCGCCGACGACGACCCGCGGGTGAACCCCTACGGCGGAGCCATCGCCGTCGGCCACCCGCTGGCCTCCTCCGGGGTGCGCCTCATGACCCAGCTGGCCCGTCAGTTCGAGGACCACCCCGAGGTGCGCTACGGCATCACGGCCATGTGCGTGGGTCTGGGCCAGGGCGGGACGGTCATCTGGGAGAACCCGCACCACGACGCATCGAAGGGCTGAGGCATGGCTGACGCACCGAGCACCACGACGCTGGCGGGACCGGACGACGAGGTCGTCACCAAGGCGCTGCTGCGTTACGTCGAGCTCCCCTACGGGGCCGGGACGGCCGCGCTCATCACCCTCGACAACGGACGCGACCACACGCGGCCCTCGACCTTCGGTGCCGGCGGCCTCGCCTCGCTGTCCGCCGCGCTCGACGAGGTGGTCGCACGCAGCGACCTGGTCGCGGTCGCGGTCACCGGCAAGCCGTTCGTCTTCGCGGTCGGCGCCGACCTCACCGGCATGGGGCGGCTGCGCGACCGGTCGGACGCCCTCGCCGTCGCGCGCACCGGGCACGCGGTCTTCCGCCGTCTCGGGGAGCTGTCGATCCCCTCCTTCGCCTTCGTCAACGGCGCGGCCATGGGCGGTGGTCTCGAGCTCGCGCTGCACTGCACCTACCGCACCGTGTCCGGGAACGCGGCCGCGCTGTCCCTCCCCGAGTGCTTCATCGGCCTGGTCCCCGGCTGGGGCGGCACCTACCTGGTGCCGAACCTCGTCGGGGCCGCCGGTGCCGTCACGCTCATCATCGAGAACCCGCTCAGCCAGAACCGTCAGCTGCGGCCGGCCCAGGCGCTCGAGCTCGGCATCGTGGACCGGCTCTTCGAGCCGGCCGACTTCCTCGAGCAGTCCCTCGCCTTCGCGGCCCGGGTCGTCACCGGCGCCGAGCGCGTCGAGCGCGCGCCGGTCGACCGCTCCCCCGAGACCTGGGGCGAGGCGGTGGCGGCCGGTCGCGCCCTCGCCGAGGAGCGGCTGCACGGCGCCGCCCCGGCGCCGCTGCGCGCGCTCGACCTCATCGAGGCGGCGCGCACCCGGACCAGGGACGAGGGGTTCGCCGCCGAGGACGAGGCCCTCGCCGACCTGGTGCTCAGCGACGAGCTGCGGGCCTGCCTGTACTCCTTCGACCTGGTCCAGCGGCGCGCCAAGCGCCCGGCGGGCGTACCCGACGCCGCTCTCGCGCGGCCGGTCAGCAAGGTCGGCGTGGTCGGCGCCGGGCTCATGGCGGGGCAACTGGCCCTGCTGTTCGCGCAGCGGCTGAAGGTGCCCGTCGTCCTCACCGACCTCGACCAGGCGCGCGTCGACAAGGGTCTCGCCGGCGTGCGCGGCGAGGTCGACAAGCTGCTGAAGAAGCGACGGATCAGCCCGGACGAGGCGAACCGGCTCAAGGCGTCGGTGACCGGCTCGACCGACAAGGCGGCGTTCGCCGACGCCGACTTCGTCATCGAGGCCGTCTTCGAGGAGATGAAGGTCAAGCAGCAGGTCTTCGCCGAGCTGGAGGCCATCGTCTCCGACACCTGCATCCTGGCCACGAACACCTCGTCCCTGTCGGTCACCGAGATGTCCGAGCACCTGGACCACCCGGAACGCGTGGTGGGCTTCCACTTCTTCAACCCGGTGGCGCAGATGCCGCTGCTGGAGATCGCCCGTACGCCGCGAAGCGACGACGCCACCGTCGCGACCGCGTTCGCCGTCGCCAAGGCCCTGAAGAAGTCCGCGGTCCTGGTCAAGGACTCCCCCGGGTTCGTCGTGAACCGGCTGCTGACCCGGTTCATGGGCGAGGTGAACGCGGCGATCGACGAGGGGACGCCCATCGAGGTCGCCGACCACGCGCTGGACCCGCTCGGCCTGCCGATGTCGCCGATGATGCTGCTCCAGCTGGTCGGTCCGGCCGTCGCCCTGCACGTCGGCGAGACGCTGCACGACGCCTTCCCGGACCGCTTCGGGGTCTCGCGGAACCTCGCCCGGCTGGTCGCCTCGGGTCGGACCGCGGTCTACACATGGGGCGAGGACGGCCTGGTCGTCGACCCGGAGGTCGCAGATCTCTACGAGCTGGGCTCGCAGCCGTCGTCGGCGGAGCAGGTCCGGACCCGAGCCGTGGACGCGCTGGCGCAGGAGGTCCGGCTGATGCTCGACGAGGGCGTGGTGACCGCGGTGCAGGACCTCGACCTGTGCATGCTGCTCGGCGCCGGCTGGCCGTTCCACCTCGGCGGGATCTCGCCCTACCTCGACCGCACCGGCGCCTCTGAGCGGGTCACCGGTGCGCGGTTCCTGCCCCCCGGGGTCGCCAGCCTGCCGGCCTAGCGCCCATGTCGCTCCCCGCCGGCGTGGCGCTACGGCAGCAGCAGGCTGATGAGGCGGCAGCCGTCCGTGCCGTCGTCGCCTCGGCGTTCGGCGACGCGGTCGTCGGCGACCTGGAGGCCGCGCTGGCGAGACGGGCCGGCAGCATGGCGTACGTCGCGGTGGCGCCGGGCGGCGTGCTCGGCCAGGTACGGCTGACGTGGGGCTGGCTGGACGCCCCCGAGCGGCTCGTACCGGTGCTGGTCCTCAGCCCGCTGTCCGTGGCCCCGGCCTGGCGACGGCGCGGTGTGGGTCGCGCGCTGGTCGCGCGAGCGATCGCCGCAGCGGGCGAGGCGGGCGCCCCCCTGCTCTTCCTCGAGGGGGACCCCGCCTACTACGCCCGCTGCGGCTTCGAGCCGGCCGGTCCACTGGGCTTCCTGCGGCCCTCGGTACGCATCCCGGAGCCCGGGTTCCAGGTGGTGCGGCTGCCCGGGCACGAGTCCTGGATGACCGGAGCGCTCGTCTACCCCGACACCTTCTGGGAGTACGACCGCGTCGGGCTCCGGGACGGCGGAGCCGAGGTCGCCCGCCCCTAGCGTCACGGCCAGGTAGGGCCTCGGTACCGGCAGAGCTCACCCCCGGATCTCCCCATGGACGAACGCGGGGCGAAGCTTGCGGCGTTCGGTCGTCACCCGAACGCATGGCGTCACGGGCGTCACCGGTTCGAGGGAGCCCCGCGGCGGCGGTGAGTCGATACCGTCGGAGCGTGATCCCGCAGGACGTCCCGGTCAGCGACGCCGAACGGGCCGCACTGCGGCAGTGCGTGCTCGCCGTGGCGGTGCTGCACGACGTCGACCTCGAGCCCGACGACGCCGGCGTACGCCTGTCGTCGGGCCGGCTGGTCCCGTGGGAGACGCTGTCACTGGCGCTGCGGCCGGTCGACCCGAGCGCACCCGCGGCGCGGGCCCGGCTCGCCCGCTGGCTGGTGGCGCTGCGGATGATCTCGTGGCGCTCGCCCGACGACCTCGCGGAGCGCGCGAGACCGGTCGGCCTGCCGGTGGGGCACACGTTGCACCCCGGCCTGTCCTGGGTGCGCGAGCCGGTCCGCGGGGGCGCCGTGCACCTGGGGCTGGGGTTCGTGGGGGTCGGTGCCGACCCCGAAGGGGTCCACGTCCTGCCCGCGGGAGTCGTCGAGGTGGCCGCCGGGGACGCGGGCCTGCTGAGTGAGTGGTGGTCGCGGGCGCGAGGCTACGTCGAGGAGATGGGCGCGCTGGCCGCCCAGCGCTACCTTCGCCGGCCGGACGGCCCCCTGCGTCCGATGGGCGACGCCGACGTGGTGACCTTGCTGGCCTCCGAGGAGCTGCGCAGCGTCCTCGCGGCCGGACGGGCGCAGGGGCTGCGCGCCGCCGCGGTACCCACCCGACGCCGGGGTTGGCTGGACCTGTCCAGGACCGACCCGGCCTTCGCGCTGTGCGCGGCGTCGCTCGCCGAGCCCGACGATCGCGGGTTCCCGCGCCCGCTGCTCATCACCCGCGAGGAGGTGACGATGGCTCGCGAGGGCGGGGACCCTGTCCTGCAGGCGCTGCGCGAGCAGGCAGCCCCGGACCCCATCGTCTCCCCGATGGGCTGGGCCTGACCGGCGGCTCAGGTGGGGCTGTGCTCGGCCTGCGCCTCCAGGCCGGCCACCGCCTCGACGATCCCGCGAGAGATGTCCTGTGCGGTGAGGCCGAGGTCGTCGAGCAGCTCCGCGCGCCGGCCGTGCTCCAGGAATCGGGCGGGCAGCCCAAGGTCGCGGACCGGGGTCGGCACGCCACGGTCGCGCAGCAGCTGGGCGAGGGCGCTCCCGACCCCGCCGACGCGGACCCCGTCCTCGATGGTGACCACGAGACGATGCCGTTCGGCCTGGGCGAGCACCTCGGCCGGCATCGGCTTGACCCAGCGAGGGTCGACGACGCTCACCCCGATGCCCTGGTCGACGAGGCGACCGGCGACCTCGACCGCCAGCGCCGCCATCACCCCCACCGGCACCAGCAGCACGTCCGGGTCGCCGCTGCGCAGCAGGACGTCGACGCCACCCCGACGCTCGACCGCCGGCAGGTCGACGCCCACCGGACCGGTCGGGAACCGCAGCACGGTCGGCGCGTCGGAGACGCCGACGGCCTCCCGCAGCTCCTCGCGCAGCGTGACGGCGTCGCGCGGCGCAGCGATGCGCAGACCGGGGACGACCTGCAGGATCGCGAGATCCCACATGCCGTGGTGCGAGGCGCCGTCGGGGCCGGTCACGCCCGCCCGGTCGAGGACGAAGGTGACCCCGGCCCGGTGCAGGGCGCAGTCCATGAGCAGCTGGTCGAAGGCGCGGTTGAGGAACGTCGAGTAGACCGCCACCACCGGGTGCAGACCCGCGAACGCCAGCCCGGCGGCCGACGTCGCGGCGTGCTGCTCGGCGATGCCGACGTCGAAGACCCGTCGCGGAAAGGCCTCGGCGAAGCCGGACAGGCCGGTCGGGGCCAGCATCGCCGCCGTGATGGCGACCAGGTCGGCGCGCTCGCGCCCGAGGGTGAGCAGCTCGGCGCCGAAGACCGCGGTCCAGGTCAGGGGCGCCTCGTTCACCGGCTGCCCGGTCAGCGGGTCGATGACCCCGACCGCGTGGAACTGGTCGATCTCGTCCTGCTCCGCCGGCTCGTAGCCGAGCCCCTTGTGGGTGATCGCGTGCACGATGACGGGCCCGCCGTAGGTCCGCGCCAGCCGCAGGGCGTGCTCCACCGCCGCGATGTCGTGGCCGTCGACCGGGCCGACGTACTTCAGGCCCAGGTCCTCGAACATCCCCTGCGGCGCGACGATGTCCTTCAGGCCCTTCTTGACCCCGTGGAGGGTCTCGTAGATCGGAGGGCCGACCACGGGGGTACGCCCGAGGACGCTACGGCCCCAGTCGAGGAACCGCTCGTACCCCCCGGTCGTGCGCAGCGTCGCCAGGTGGTGGGCGAGCCCGCCGATGGTCGGTGCGTAGGAGCGGGCGTTGTCGTTGACGACGATGACCAGGGGCCGATGCTTGGCCGCGGCGATGTTGTTCAGCGCCTCCCAGGCCATGCCACCGGTGAGCGCGCCGTCGCCGATGACGGCCACGACCGACCGGCGCCCGAGCTCACCGGTGATCTCGTAGCCCTTGGCGATGCCGTCCGCCCAGGACAAGGCGGTGGAGGCGTGGGAGTTCTCGACGACGTCGTGGTCGGACTCGGCACGGCTCGGGTAGCCCGACAGCCCGCCGCGGGTGCGCAGGGAGTCGAATCCCCCGGCCCGCCCGGTGATGATCTTGTGGACGTACGCCTGGTGGCCGGTGTCCCACACGATGCGGTCCCGCGGCGAGTCGAACACCCGGTGCAGCGCCAGGGTGAGCTCCACCGCGCCGAGGTTGGGCCCGAGGTGGCCACCGGTGCGCGAGACCTCCTGGACCAAGAAGGTGCGGATCTCCGCGGCCAGCTCCTGGCACTGCTCGAGGGACAGCGCCCGCAGGTCCTTGGGCGAGCCGATCCCGGCCAGCAGCCCCACCGAAACACCTCCTGGACGCGCGCGTCGCGCGAGCCCCCAGTCTAGGTCGCGCGCTCCCGCTACGCCCCCGCACGCAGCGCGGACAGGCGCCCGATCGGGTCGTCGAGCAGCCCTTCGAAGGCTCGCTCGGCCGCGCCCAGCAGCGTCGAGTCGTCGCCCAGCCCGGGTGCGATGAGGCGCACCCCGTCGCTGGACGGCCGGAGCCCGCTGGCCAGGGCCTCTCGCAGCTCGTGCTCGACGTAGGGCAGCAGGTGCTGCATCTGCCCGCCGAAGATGACCACCGCCGGGTTGAAGATGTTGACCATGTTGGTCACGCCGAGGCCGAGCACCCGGCCCACCTCACGCAGCCCCGCCAGGGTGGCTGCCTCGCCACGGGCGGCCGCCGCCACCACGTCGCCGAAGGAGGCGTCCGCCGGGTGTCCGGTGGCCGCGCGGACGGCATCCTCGCCGACCTCCGTCTCCAGGCAGCCACGCCCCCCGCAGTGGCACGGCCGGCCACCGGGGTTGATGACCATGTGGCCGACCTCCCCGGCGTAGCCGCTCACGCCGGACATGGCCTGCCCGCCGGTGATGATCCCCCCGCCCAGGCCGACCTCGCCGGAGAGGTAGATGAGGTCCTGGACGTCGGCGGCGCCGCCGCGTACGTGCTCGGCCAGCGCGCCGAGGTCGGCGTCGTTGCCGACGCTGATCGGGACCGTCGCCGCGACGTGCTTGGCGACCAGGTCGGCCAGGGGGACGTCCACCCAGCCCAGGTTGGGGGCCAGCCGAACCAGCCCGTCGTCGCGCCGGACGATGGCCGGCACCGCGATGCCCACACCGACCAGGAGCGAGCGCCCCGGTGTGGTCTGGCTCAGCGCGCGGGTCGCAGTCGCTGCGCGCCGCAGCAGCTTGACCGGCTCGTAGTCCTGCGTGCTCAGCCCGAACTGACGCCGGTCCAGGATCTGCCCGCCCAACCCGACCCGGGCAGCGACGACGCGGTCGACGCCGATGTCGAGCGCGAGCACGTAGACCCGCTCCCGCTCGGGGGTGACGACCAGCGACGGGCGCCCCGCTCCGTGCCGCTCGCCGAGGGTCTCCTCGCGAATGAGGCCCGCCTCGGCCAGCTCCGCCGCCAGGGTCCCGATGGTGCTGCGATTGAGGCCCGTGGCGGCCGTGAGCCTCGCCCGTGAGGTCGGACCCTGGACGTGGACGGCGCGCAGCAGAACCGAGAGGTTGTGCCGCCGAACCTCGTCCTGGGTCCGACCGGGGCGTGCGTGCGAGAGCTCGTTCACCCCGCTGCCGCGGCTCGGCGCCGGGAAAGCGCGTCGACCGTCGCGGCGACGAGGAGGACCAGGCCGGTGAAGATGTACACCCACGCGGCCTTGAGCCCCAGCAGGAGCATGCCGTTGCTGATGACCGCGACGACCAGGCCACCGATGACGGCGTCGATCACGCGGCCCTTGCCACCGAACAGCGAACAGCCGCCGATGACGGCGGCGCCGACGGCGAGCAGCAGGTCCGTGCCCGTTCCGGTGGTCGGCGAGATGGAGTTGTTGCGGCTGGCGTAGAGGATGCCCGCCACTCCGGCCATGGTCGAACAGATCATGAAGCAGATCGTCTTGACCAGCTTCACGTTGATGCCGGCGCGACGGGCAGCCTCGGCGTTGCCGCCGATCGCGTAGACGTGGCGCCCGAAGGGCAGCCGCACGAGCAGGAAGGTCAGACCCAGCAACAGCACGAGCATGAGGACGACGACCTGGGGCACGCCCTGGATGGTGACCGCCTTGTTGAAGCTGCGGTCCTTGTTCAGGATGTAGGTCGCGTACCCGAGCAGGACGGCGAGTATCAGCGACTTCAGTCCCCAGACCAGCACGCTCTGTGTCGCCAGCCCGCTGCGGCGCCGCGAGATCATGCGCGAGTAGCCGAGCAGGGCGTACCCGCCCACGCAGACCGCGAAGAGCAGCCACCCGGCCCAGATCGGCAGGTTGTTGTTGTTGATCGCGAGCACCTGCTTGTCGGTGATCGGGACGGTGCCGCCCTCGCCGATGATCGCGAGCATCACGCCCTGCAGGCTGAGGAACGTCGCCAGCGTCACGACGAAGGACGGGATGCCCAGTCGCGTGACGACGAGCCCGATGAACAGGCCGATGACGGCGCCGGTCAGCAGGCAGGCCAGGATGCCGGCCCACCACGGCCAGTGGTGGTTGAACAGGGTCCATCCCATGACCGCACCACAGGTGCCGGCGGTGACGCCTGCGGACAGGTCGATCTCGCCGAGCAAGAGGACGAAGATCAGGCCCATTGAGATCGTGGTCACCGCCACGCCCTGGTTGATCAGGTTCGCGAAGTTCGCGGCGGTCTTGAAGGTGTCCGGGCGAAGGGCCGAGAAGATGACGAACAAGACGATCAGGCCGAGTACGGCGGGCAGCGAGCCGACATCGCCGCCGCGCAGCTTGTCGCGGTAGGCCTTGAGGCTGTCGACGACTCCGAGCTCTTGGGCCTGCGCGCTCTCCGCCGTGGCGACAGCGGGTGCGGTGGTGGTCATTCCTCGTCTCCTGACATCACGTGAGGGAGGACGTCCTCGGGGATGGGGGGAAGCGTCTCGGTGCCACCGGGAACAGGCTCTGGGCGCGGCAGACCGATGTCACCGCTGCGACCGGCGGTGATCAGCTCCACCACCTGCTGGTTGTTGACCGACGCGGCGTCGATCTGCGCCACCATCTGGCCGAGGTAGAGGACGGCGATGTCGTCCGCGACGGCGAACACGTCATTGAGGTTGTGGCTGATGAGGATCACCGCGAGGCCGCGGTCGGCGAGGCGGCGTACCAGACGCAGCACCTGCTCGGTCTGGGCCACACCCAGGGCGGCGGTGGGCTCGTCGAGGATGACCACCTTGGAGTTCCAGAGGACCGCCCGCGCGATGGCCACGGTCTGGCGTTGGCCACCGGAGAGGCTGGCCACGACCTGCCGGATGGAGGTGACCGTGCGGACGGACAGCCCGGCGAGGGTCTCCCCCGCCTTGCGCTCCATCTCGGTCTCGTCGAGCAACCCGTTCTTGGTCTGCTCGCGGCCCAGGAACATGTTGTGGACGATGTCGAGGTTGTCGCACAACGCCAGGTCCTGGTAGACGACCTCGATCCCGAGGTCGTTGGCGTCGCGCGGGGTGTGGACGTGGACCTCTTGGCCCTCGAAGGTGTAGACGCCCGAGTCGAACCCGTGGATCCCGGCGAGCCCCTTGATCAGGGTGCTCTTGCCGGCGCCGTTGTCGCCGACGAGCGCGGTGACCTTGCCCGAGTAGACGTCAAGGTCCACGCCGCGCAGGACATGGACCGGCCCGAAGCTCTTGTTCACGTCGCGCAGGGTCACCAGGGGGCCGCCCCCTGTCCCGGTCTGCGGCGACGGGCGTTCTGCTGTGACGGTCATGCACACCTCGTCCGGAAGGTCTGGAACCGGGGCCGGCGGCGGGTTGCGCCGCCGACCCCGGTCGGTCGGTCAGGAACTGCTTCTGACGCTGTCCAGTGTCGGACTAGCTGATGCCCTCCTGGGTGCAAACGGCAGCAGCGGCACCAGTGCAGACATTCTTAGCGGTGGTGTAGCCGGAGTCGATGACGACCTTCACGTTGTCCTTGAAGATCGCGACGGGCGTCGCGGCCGCGAAGGCCACCATCTTCTTGGTCTGGGTGTCCTCGATCTGGCTCGTGGCGATGCTCGAGGCGTCCTGACCGTTGATCAGCGCGATGGCGATCTTCGAGGCCAGGGCGGCCTCGAGGTTGGTGTTCTTGAAGACGGTCACGCACTGCTGGCCGAGCAGCACGCGCTGCAGGCCCTCGTCCGTCGCGTCCTGACCGGTGAAGGGGATCTTGCCGAGCACGCCCTCCTTGGCCATGGCCGCGGCCACGCCGCCACCCATGCCGTCGTTGGCCACGATGGCACCCTGGATGTTGCCCTTCTGAGCGGTGTAGAACTGCTCCCACACCGTCTGGGCGACGTTCGGGTCCCAGTTGCCGCTCTGGTCGCCGACCAGCTTGTAGGCACCCGAGGCGATCTTGGCCTTCAGCGCCTGGACGTAGCCCTGCTTGAACAGCGCCGCGTTGTTGTCGGTGGCGGCACCGTTGATGTAGACGATGTTGGCCTTGGTGACGCCCTTGTCGGTCAGGCACTTGATGAGGCCCTGACCCTGCAGCTCGCCGACCTTGACGTTGTCGAAGGACACGTAGTAGTCCGCGCCGCCGCCCAGCGTCAGCCGGTCGTAGTCGATGGTCTTGATCCCGGCCGCCTTGGCCTTGTTCAGGCACGCGGTGCCGCTCTGCGAGTCGAGGTTGACGATGATGAGCACCTTGACCTGCTCGGTGATCATCGCGTCGCAGATCTGCCCGAACTTGGGCACGTCACCCTCGGCGTTCTGGATGTCCGACTGGATGTTGGCGGCGTCGAAAGCCTTCTTCAACGACGGACGGTCGTTGTTCTCCCAGCGGGCCGAGGACTTGGTGTCGGGCAGGATCACACCGACCTTGCCAAGCGAGGCTCCGCTCGCCGCCGTGGAGGTACCCGTGCTCGCGGCCGCGCTGGTGCCGGCGCTCGAGCCGCCGCTCGAGCCGCTGCTCGAGCTGCTGCTACAGGCCGCAAGGGCCACGGCCGCTACCGCGAGTGCGGTGACGGCCAACAGGGAACGCTTGCGCATCGTGAGACCTGTTCCTTTCGGTGGATGACGCGGAATCGGTTGCTGAGAGACAGACCGAGCGTTGGCCCCGACAGGGGCGGCGCCGACGGACGGCCGGAAAATGTTGGCGGACACAACATATGGATCGTGTGCAACGTCAGCAAGCGTTCTCGTACAACGTTCTGGGCACAGCGATCACAATTCCGTAACGGGGCGTTAACCCGGATGGGCCGCGCCCCGAGTCCGGGCGTACCGCTCGCGCACCTCTGGGGCAGGGTCGCGCTCGACGACGCTGACGGCGCCTAGCGGCCAGTGCGGGGGCTCCACTCCGCCCGCCAGCGCCCAGGCCGCCTGGCGGGCGGCACCGTCGGCGACGTACTCGCCCGGGGGTGGCACGTGGACCGCGACCCCGAACAGCGCCGCCGCGACCTCCTGGACCGCGGGTGAGGCGGCCGCGCCGCCGATCAGGAACACCCGGCGCGGGCGTACGCCCTGCCGGACGAGCGCGTCCACCGCGTCGGCGAGGCCGCAGAGCATGCCCTCGACGCAGGCGCGGGCCACGTTGGCCGGCGTGAGGTTGCTCCTGGTGATCCCGTGCAGGCTCCCTCGCGCGTCGGGCAGGTTGGGGGTGCGCTCCCCGTCGAGGTAGGGCAGGAGGACGAGGCCATCGGCTCCCGCCGGGGCAGACAGCGCGAGGTCGCTGAAGGCGGCCGTGTCGACGCCGAGGAGCGACGCGCCCGCCGTCAGCACCCGGGCCGCGTTGAGCGTGGCCACGAGCGGCAGGAAGCGACCGGTGGCGTCGGCGAACCCCGCGACCTGGCCGCTGGCGTCCGCGGCGGGTGTGTCGCTGACCGCGAAGGCCGTACCCGACGTACCCAGGGACACCGCCACGTCCCCAGGGCTCAGTGCGAGCCCGAGCGCCGCGCCCATGTTGTCGCCGGTCCCCGGGGCGAGCAGAACGCCGTCCGGGGTGCTGCCCACGACCTCGGCCGGCGCGGCGACACGGGGAGGCACCGCCGGGTGTCCCAGCGCGCGCACCAGCAGGTCCTCCCGGTAAGCCCCCGCAGGCCCCGACCAGTACCCGGTGCCGGACGCGTCCCCGCGGTCGGTCGTCGGCTCCTCGCCGCGGCCGGCCAGGCACCAGGTGAGCCAGTCGTGCGGGAGCAGCACCCGGGCGGTGCGCGCGGCGTGCTCGGGCTCGACCCGGGCCATCCAGCGCAGCTTGGTGACCGTGAAGCTCGCGACCGGCACCAGCCCCACCGTCCGCGCCCACTCCTCGGGACCACCGAGCTCGGCGATGAGGTCCGCGGCGTCGGGCGCCGATCGGGTGTCGTTCCAGAGGATCGCGGGGCGGATCACCGCCCCGGCGTCGTCCAGCGCGACCATGCCGTGCTGCTGGCCGGCCACCCCGATGACGGCGACGTCGTCGAGCAGGCCCGCACTCGCCTCGGTGAGCGCGCGCCACCACGCCTGCGGCGGGCATTCCGTCCCCTCGGGGTGTGCCGCACGGCCGCTACGGACCAGCGCACCGGTGGCGACGTCACGCACGACGACCTTCACCGACTGCGTGGAGGAGTCGACCCCGGCGACGAGCGGCATGGCAGGTGACCCTAGCGAGCACGCGGTCCCCAGGAGCCGCCGAGCCTCAGAGACGCGGGACGAAACGCTTTCCCCGCAACGCCTGCTCGACCAGGTCGACCGCCCGCGACAGGGCCAGCAGCCGAGCGCCCTCGGCCTCCCACGCCTGCAGCGCCTCGGCGACGACCTCCGGGGAGACCACGTCGCGCAACTCGGTACGCGCGCTGCGATAGCCGTCCCGGGCGGCGCCGAGCGCGCCGGCGACGTGGTGCGCCGTGAACCGCGCGAGCACCACCGGATGTCGACGCAGGATCTCGTGCGCCCGGAACTCGGGTGGTGCCTGGTCGAGCAGCCAGGCGGCCGCCGACTCGACGAAGCCGTCGGACTCCGGCGGCTCCACCTCGCGCGGCCATCCCGGGGGAACGCTCATCGCCGGCTCCGGTGGAGCGTCGCGATGGTCGTGTCAGACGGATCGTGCGCCAGGGCGCCCGAGACGTCTGACACGACGTCAGGAGGCGAGGAGCTGGCGCAGCACGTACGGCATGATCCCGCCGTGGCGGTAGTAGTCCGCCTCGCCGGGGGTGTCGATGCGCACGACGGCGTCGAAGGTCGTGACCGTGCCGTCCTCGGCGATCGCCGTCACCTGCACGGTCCGCGGCGTGGCGCCCCCGTTCAGCGCGGTCACGCCGGCGATGTCGAAGGTCTCGCGTCCGGTCAGCCGGAGGCTCGCCGCGCTCCGCCCGTCGGGGAACTGCAGTGGCAGCACACCCATCCCGATGAGGTTGGAGCGGTGGATGCGCTCGTAGGACTCGGCGATGACCGCCCGTACGCCGAGCAGCGCGGTGCCCTTGGCCGCCCAGTCCCGCGAGGACCCCGAGCCGTACTCCTTGCCGGCGACGACGACGAGCGGGACGCCCGCCTCGGCGTAGGCCGCGGCGGCGTCGTAGATGGTGGTCTGCTCCCCCGTCAGGTGGTTGCGGGTGAAGCCGCCCTCGACGCCGTCGAGGAGCAGGTTGCGCAGCCTGATGTTCGCAAACGTCCCGCGGATCATCACCTCGTGGTTGCCCCGCCGCGACCCATAGGAGTTGAAGTCGCGCCGCTCGACGCCGTGGTCGGCGAGGTAGCGGCCAGCCGGGCCGTCCGGCTTGATGTTGCCCGCCGGGGAGATGTGGTCGGTCGTCACCGAGTCACCGAGCAGTGCGAGCACGCGCGCGCCTCGGATGTCCGTGACTGGCTGCGGGTCGCGCGGCATGCCGTCGAAGTACGGCGGCTTGCGCACGTAGGTCGACCCGGTGTCCCACGCGAAGGTCTCCCCCGTCGGCGTCGGCAACGACGTCCACCGCTCGTCGCCCGCGAAGACGTCGGCGTAGTCCTTGGTGAACATCTCGGCGGCGACGCAGGTGTCGATGACCTCCTGCACCTCCTGCGGCGAGGGCCACACGTCGGCGAGCAGCACCGGGTTGCCCTGGGGGTCGTGGCCGAGCGGCTCGGTGGCGAAGTCGTGGTCCATCGTGCCCGCGAGGGCGTATGCGACGACCAGCGGCGGGGACGCCAGGTAGTTCATCTTCACGTCGGGCTGGATGCGTCCCTCGAAGTTGCGGTTTCCCGACAGGACCGCGACCGCGGCCAGGTCGCTGTCGTTGATGGCGCGGCTCACCGGTTCCGGCAGTGGCCCCGAGTTCCCGATGCACGTGACGCAGCCGTAGCCGACGAGGTTGAACCCGAGCTTGTCCAGGTAGGGCGTCAGGCCGGCGCGGTCGTAGTAGTCCATGACCACCTTCGACCCCGGCGCGAGGGTCGTCTTCACCCACGGCTTGGTGGAGAGGCCTCGCTCGACGGCGTTCTTCGCGAGCAGGGCGGCCCCGACCATCACCGAGGGGTTGGACGTGTTGGTACAGCTGGTGATGGAGGCGATGACGACGGCACCGTGGTCGATCTCGCACCGCGTCCCGTCGTCGAGCACGACCGGCGTGGGTCGGGCGGCCCGCCCGCCGGGTGCGCTCGTGGACGGGGCGTCGCTGGCGGGGAAGGACTCCTCGTCGGCCACGTCGACCCCGTTGTCCTTGACGTAGCCGGTGAGCGCGCTGCGGAACGCCCACTTCGACTCCGACAGCGGGACCCGGTCCTGCGGACGCCGGGGACCGGCGATCGAGGGGACGACGCTGCCGAGGTCGAGCTCGACGTACTGGCTGTACACCGGCTCGTGGGCAGGGTCGTGCCACAGCCCCTGGAGCCGCGCGTACGCCTCGACGAGCGCGACGTGCTCCGCCGGGCGGCCGGTGAGCCTCAGGTAGCGCAGCGTCTCCTCGTCGATCGGGAAGATGGCGCAGGTCGATCCGTACTCCGGGCTCATGTTGCCGATGGTCGCGCGGTTGGCGAGCGGTACGGCGGCCACGCCCTCGCCGTAGAACTCGACGAACTTGCCGACGACGCCGTGCCGGCGCAGCAGCTCGGTGATGGTGAGCACGAGGTCGGTCGCCGTCGCCCCCTCCGGCAGCTCGCCGGTCAGCTTGAAGCCGACGACGTTGGGGATGAGCATCGACACGGGCTGGCCGAGCATCGCGGCCTCCGCCTCGATACCGCCGACGCCCCAGCCGAGCACACCGAGCCCGTTGACCATCGTCGTGTGGCTGTCGGTGCCGACGACGGTGTCCGGGTACGCCCGCAGGACGCCGTCCACGGTGCGGGTCATCACCACGCGCGCGAGGTACTCGATGTTGACCTGGTGCACGATCCCGGTGCCGGGCGGAACCACCTTGAACTGCTCGAACGCGGTCTGACCCCAGCGCAGGAACTGGTAGCGCTCCCGGTTGCGTCCGTACTCGATCTCGACGTTTCGGGCGAAGGAGTCGGGGGCGCCGAAGACGTCGGCGATGACGGAGTGGTCGATGACCAGCTCGGCCGGTGCAAGCGGGTTGACCCGGCCCGGGTCTCCCCCGAGGTCACGGACGGCCTCGCGCATCGTCGCCAGGTCGACCACGCAGGGCACGCCGGTGAAGTCCTGCATGACCACGCGCGAGGGGGTGAACTGGATCTCGGTGTCCGGCTCCCCCGCGGGATCCCAGTCCACCAGGGCGCGGACGTGCTCGGCCGTGATGTTGGCGCCGTCCTCGGTGCGCAGCAGGTTCTCGAGCAGGATCTTCAGCGAGTACGGCAGGCGGGCGGCCCCCTCGAGGCCCGGGATCCCAGTGGTCCGGAAAACCTCGTACCGCTGCCCGCCGACCTCGAGGCTGCCACGGCTGCCGAAGCTGTCGATGCCCGTCATGGAATCCCCTTGTCCCGCACCATCGTCTCGCCACCAGGTCCCGTCAGTATCCCGTGCCCAAGTATCTTGATGTCAAGATACTTGGGTCACCAGGACAGGCCGGCGCGGGCCAGCTCCGCCTCCAGGGTGAGCCGGTCCACGGCGTCCAACGGCTCGTGGCCGAGGCGGCGTGGGGTCGGGACGTCCAGGGCGAAGCAGGCAGCCACGAGCAGGTCGTCGTAGGCGATCCCGGCCGCCCGCAGCCGGGTGAGCTTGCCGGGCTGGTTGGAACGCTCGGCCCGTGCGTAGTCGGCGGCGAGGCGGTGCAGGTCGGCACCGATGCGCTCGATCGGCGGCCGGCTCGTCCGCAGCCCTCGCCCATGGTTCAGCCGGGCCGCGACCAGCGGACCGAACAGGTGGATCATCGCCCACAACGCCAGGACGGGGGCGACGACCACCGCGGGGTAGAGCAGGAGGGGCACGAGGGCGCCGTCACCTCCCCAGATCGTCCTCGATCCGCGTGGCACTCGATCCTCGCACCAGTTGGCTCCCGGCACACCTCCTGGCGCCTCAGGCGCCGACGGGGACGAACGCCCCGACGCACTCCACGTGGTGGGTCATCGGGAAGCAGTCGAAGGCACGCAGGTCGGCCAGCGCGTAGCCCAGGTCGGTGAAGGTGCGTACGTCGCGCGCGAACGCAGCGGGGTCGCACGCGACATAGGCCACGGCACGCGGGGCCAGCCGGGCCACCGCCTCGACGACATGGCGTCGGGCGCCCGCGCGCGGCGGGTCGAGAACCACCAGGTCGGCGCGGCGCACGTGCCCTGCGGCGAGCCAGTCCTCGACGGCGGCCTCGTGCAGGCGAACCGTCGGCAGGTCGTGCAGGTTGCGGCGGGCGTCGCCCACGGCGATCGCCGAGGCCTCCACGGCGTCCACCCGTCCGCCGGCGCCGAGCCGGGCGGCCAGGACGCCGGCGAACAGCCCGACGCCGGCGTAAAGGTCCAGGGCCTGCTCCCCCGGCCGGGGGTCGAGAAGCTCGATCGCGGTCGCCGACAGCACTTCGGCCGCACCTGGGTGCACCTGCCAGAAGCCGTCCCCGGAGACCCGCCAGGTACGTCCGCCAGCCGCCTCCGTCACCCGGGAACCTGAGACCGGGCGGCCGTCGACGCTCACCACCGTGCCGGCCACACCCCCGACGGCGACGGCGACCTCCCCTGCCCCGGGCCAGGTGCGCCGGAGGACACCGGTGGCGAGGACCCGAGTATCGGCGATCGGGCAGTCCTCGAGGACCTCGACGTCGTGCGAGCGGTGGCGGCGAAGCCCTGCCCGCTCCGAGGCGGCGTCGATCGCGAAGCGCTCCCGGGTCCGCCAGCCGAGGCCCTCGGGGGCGCCCGCCACCTCCTCGACCCGCACCTCACGCTCCACCCCGCCGAGGCGACGAAGCGACTCCGCGACCACGGCGGCCTTGAGCTCGCGCTGGGTGGCGAGGTCGGCGTGCTGCCAGTCGCACCCGCCGCAGCGCCCGGGCCCGGACGCGGGGCACGGGGGGACCACCCGTCCGGGCGAGGGCGTGATCACCTCGACCGCGTCGGCTCGCAGGTACCGTGCCGACCGGCCGGTGACGACCGCGCGGACCCGCTCGCCGGGGAGGGTGTGGCGGACGAAGACCACCTGGCCGTCGGCGCGCGCGACGCAGTGGCCCCCGTGGGCCACGGGGCCGACATCGAGCACGAGCTCGGCGGGCGTGGCGGGATCTGGGGTCACGGAGCGTCAGCGGCGGCGGGGGCGCTGTCCTGCTTCGGCTTGGTCGCCGATGCGCTGGTCACCTGCGAGGAGCGCAGCTGCCAGGGGACGCTCGTGACCATGACGCCGGGCGTGAACAGCAGGCGCCCCTTCAGCCGCAGGGCCGACTGGTTGTGCAGCAGGTGCTCCCACCAGCGGCCGACGACGTACTCGGGGATGTAGACGATCACCAGGTCGCGCGGGGAGCGGCGGTGGATCCCGCGGACGTAGCTCAGCACCGGACGGGTGATCTCTCGATACGGGGAGTCCAGGACCTTGAGCGGTACCGGGATGCCACGCCGGTCCCACTCGCTGGCCAGCCGCTCGGAGTCCCCGCTGTCGACGTTGACGGTCAGTGCCTCGATGGTCGTGGGTCGCGTCGCCCGGGCGTAGGCGATGGCCCGCAGGGTCGGCTTGTGCAGCTTCGAGACCAGGATGATCGCGTGCACCCGCGACGGCAGCGCGACGTCGGACTCGTCGGCGACCAGCTCGCTGCTCACCTTGTCGTAGTGGCTTCGGATGCCGCGCATGAGGAACCACAGGAACACCATGGCCACGACAGCGATCCAGGCGCCGTGGACGAACTTCGTGATGAGAACGATCACGAGAACGGTGCCGGTCATGACGAACGCGAAGGCGCTGATCCCCCGGCGCCGCATGGTCCGCCGTCGTTCGGGGCCGCTGAGATCCCCTGCCGCCAGCAGCCGGTTCCAGTGCCGGACCATGCCTCCCTGGCTGCAGGTGAACGACACGAACACACCGACGATGTAGAGCTGGATCAGCGTCGTCGAGTTGGCGCCCGACGCCCAGATCAGCAGCCCGGCGAACCCGGCCAGGAGCAGGATGCCGTTGCTGAACACGAGGCGGTCGCCACGCTTGTGCAGCTGGCGGGGCATGTAGCTGTCCTGGGCCAGGATCGAGGCCAGCACCGGGAAGCCGTTGAACGCGGTGTTGGCGGCCAACACGAGGATGATCGCGGTGATGAACTGCACGTAGTAGAAGGGCAGGTTGGTGTTCCCACCGAAGACCGACGCCCCGATCTGGGCGATGACCGTGGGGATCGGCTGGTCGGAGGGATAGCCGACGAGGTCGCTTGAACGGCTGGCGTCGACGTAGTGGACGTGCAGGGCGATGGCCAGGAAGGTCACGCCCGCGAACATGGTGAGGGCGATGCCACCCATGAGCGCCAGCGTCGCGGCCGCGTTCTTCGACTTCGGCTTGCGGAAGGCGGGCACGCCGTTGGAGATGGCCTCGACACCGGTCAGGGCGGTGCAGCCGGAGGCGAAGGCGCGCAGCCCCAGGAACAGCAACACGAGCGTGGACGGGTTCACCAGCTCCGGTTTGATCGGGTACTTGGCCGTCGAGGCGAGCAGGTGCTGGCCGGACGCGAGCCGGGCGACCCCAACAACGACCATGCCGATGATGCCGATCATGAACCCGTACGTCGGGATCGCGAAGGCGACGCCGGACTCGCGGATGCCGCGCAGGTTGAGCAGCACGATGATCGTGACGATCGACAGCGTCGTCGCCACCTTGTGCGCGTCCATCCACGAGAACGCCGGCGTCGAGGCCAGGTTCTCCACTCCGGCGGTCGTGCTCACGGCCACGGTCAGGACGTAGTCGACGAGCAGCGCCGCCGCGACCACCAGGCCGAACTTCGGACCCAGGTTGGTGTTGGCGACCTCGTAGTCCCCGCCGCCGCTGGGATAGGCGTAGACGTTCTGCCGGTACGCCGCCACCACGGTGAGCAGCACCAGCATCACGCCGCCGGCGGCGTACCAGGTGAAGTGCAGATACGCGGTGCCGGCCAGGGCCAAGACGATGAGGATCTCCTGCGTGGCATAGGCCACGGACGACATCGCGTCGCTGGCGAAGACCGGCAGCGCGATGCGCTTGGGCAGCAGCGTCTCGCCCAGCCGGTCGCTGCGCATGGCACGACCGACGAGGAAGCGCTTGGACCACTCGGCCAGGTGGGTCACGACGGGAAGCGTAGGGCTCCCGGGGCCGGCGCTCTCGAAGTCCTCGATGTGGCAGGCTGTCCGCCGTGCAGGTGGTGATCATGGGATGCGGCCGGGTGGGGTCGACCCTGGCCGCTCAGCTGGACTCCATGGGTCACAGCGTGACCGTCGTCGACCAGGAGGAGCACGCCTTCCGGCGCCTGCCCGCCGAGTTCGCCGGCCGCACCGTGACCGGGGTCGGGTTCGACCGCGACGTCCTGGAGGAGGCCGGCATCGAGCACGCCGAGGCCTTCGCCGCGGTGTCCTCCGGCGACAACTCCAACATCCTCGCGGCGCGCGTGGCGCGCGAGACCTTCGGCGTCGAGAACGTCGTGGCCCGCATCTACGACCCGCGACGCGCCGCGGTGTACCAGCGGCTCGGGATCCCCACGGTCGCCACCGTCGTCTGGACCTCCGACCAGATGATCCGCCGGTTGCTGCCCTCGGGCGGGCTGGTGGAGTGGAGCGACCCGACCGGCGCGATCCGCCTGGCCGAGATGCACGTCGACCGGGGCTGGATCGGGCACCGGATCCTCGACATCGAGGAGGCCTCGGGATCGCGCGTCGGGCTGATCACGCGGCTGGGCACGGGCACCCTGCCGCACAAGGACATGCTGTTCCAGGAGGGTGACCTGGTCCACGTGCTCGTCAGGGACGAGGACCTCACCCGGGTCGAGCTCGTGCTCGGCGCCAGGCCGGAGGCTGAGTCCTGATGCGCGTCGCCATCGCCGGTGCCGGCAACGTGGGGCGCTCGATCGCCGCCGAGCTCGTCGCGAACGAGCACGAGGTGCTGCTCATCGACCGGGACACCGACACGATCCGCCCGTCGTCCATCCCCGGCGCGCAGTGGCTGGAGGGCGACGCGTGCGAGATCGAGTTGCTCGAGCGGGCCGGCCTGCCCTCGTGCCAGGTCGTCGTCGCCGCGACCGGTGACGACAAGGTCAACCTCGTCGTCTCGCTGCTGGCCAAGACGGAGTACGGCGTCCCGCGGGTGGTGGCCCGGGTCAACCACCCGAAGAACGAGTGGATGTTCAACGAGGCGTGGGGGGTCGACGTCGCGGTGTCGACGCCCCGGATGCTCTCCGCGCTCGTCGAGGAGGCCGTGTCGATCGGCGACCTCGTCCGGCTGTTCACCTTCCGCCAGGGCGGGGGGAACCTCGTCGAGCTCACCCTGCCGCCGTCCTCGCCGTACTCGGGGACGCGGGTGGGCGACGTGCCGTGGCCGATGGACGCGGTCCTGGTCGCGATCATCAGGGACGGACGCGTGCTGCCGCCGTCCTCCGACGACTCCATCGAGTCCGGGGACGAACTGCTGTTCGTCACCACCTCGGACGTCGAGCCGATGCTCGAGGACCTGCTCTCCCCGCACGCCCACGGCCACCAGCACGGCTGAGCCAGCACGCGCCGCGGCCGGCCGACGCCCTCAGTCCGCGACGGCCTCGGGCGCCGGCTGCGCGGCGCGCTCGGGCTCGGCGGCCGCCTCGCGAACGGGGTGGGTCGAACGAAGGATCAGCCACGTGACGATGCAGGTGGGGATGAACAACGGGAGCCCGAGCGGGATGTTCGCCAGACCCAGCGCCGTGGTGGCCGACGCGGCATAGAGCGGAACCTGGACCGCGACCCTGATGCCGAACATCGCGGCCCACACCAGGCTGGCCCACGAGTACGCGCGCAGCCGCGCGGGGTCCCGGCGCCAGCGCACGCCCTCGCCCAGCAGCGGGCCGAGGATCAGCCCGAGCAGCGGCCAGCGCAGCAGGACCGACACGAGGTACGCCGTCCCGTAGCCGGCGTTCTTGACGACCGACAGGAAGTAGAACGACGTGGCGTCGCCTCGCCACTCGGCGTAGGCCGCCATCACCACGACTCCGAGCAGGCCGCTGACCGCCTGCTGGACGGTGCGGCGCTGCAGGAGCGCGAGTGCGGCGATGACCACCGCCGAGGCGACGGCGACCGCGACGGAGACGCCGAGACGACCGCCCGACACGGGATAGACCACCCCGAAGAGCACGCCGGGCACCGAGGACTCGACCACACCACGGGTCCCGCCGAGCAGGGCCAGCAGGTCGTGCGGGGAGTCGACTCCGGCGACCCGTGGGCGTGGGCTCACTGCCGAAGCTCGTAGCTGGGGTTGTACAGGGTCAGCACCCCCCGCTGGTCGGTCAACCGACCCCTCGCGACGATCGTGCGGCCCGGCTCCACGCCGCCCACCGTGCGCCGCCCGAGCCAGACCAGCCTGAGGCGTGCGGAGCCGTCGTACAGCTCGGCCTCGAGGGAGGGGACGCCGCCCTGGGGGCGCAGCGTCACGGTTCGAAGGGTCCCCGACACACAGACCCGGTCGCCGACGGTGCACGCTCCGATCGGCGTGCCGCCGACCTCGACGGTCTCCTCCTGCAAGTGCTCGGCCTCGAGCTCGTCGGAGGACGCCCCGATCCGGTGGAGGGCACGCCGCAACCGGGAGTGGCTGCGGTGACCCGGATCGACGTGCGAGGACATGGCAGCAATGTAACGCCGCGCGGGGTGTGCCGACTTCCCCCGCACGTGTGCCGCAGTACGCCTCAGCGGACCTCGACCACACGCGGTCCGCCCAGCGGACCTCAACCACACGCGGTCCGCCCAGCGGACCTCGACCACACGCGGTCCGCCTAGCGGACCTCGGTGATCTCCGGGCCCCGATCGAACGGCTCCAGCGGCGGGCGCTCGTCGGCGGTCGGCTCGAGGGCGTCCGGGAGGGTCAGCGGGATCGGCTCCTTGGGCGGCAGCGGAGCCGACCCGCGGACCACGACGCACCCGCGGAAGAGGTCCTCGAGCTCGGGGCGCCCGCCCGGTGGGAAGGCGGCCCCGGTGAACACCCCGCGCAGGAACCAGCGCGGTCCGTCCACGCCCACGAAGCGCGCCTCCTGCAGGCCCCGTCCGTCCGGTGTGTCCACCGGGACGAGCGAGGTCAGCTCGCGGCCGAACGCGCCGTCGACCTCCTCGGCCGACCCGCCTCCCGCCAGGATGCCCTCGGCCAGCTCCTGGCGGACCTCCCGCCACACCCCGCTGCTCCGAGGCGCCGCGAAAGCCTGGATCTGCACGGCGGCGTCGGGCAGGACCGCCGCCACGGACACCACCGACCCCGACTCCTCGTCGACCTCCAGGCGCAGCTCGAGCCCCGGCCGGCCGGGGACCTGCAGCCCGCCGAGGTCCAGCCGCGGGATCTCGGTATCGGGAGCCTCCGAGACGTCCCACGGCCCGTTCTCCCGCGAGTACGCCGGATCCGCCGGCTCAGGAGGCACCTCGGGCGCGTCGACGTACGCGCCGGCCGTCTCCTCCGCGGGCTCTGTCGTGGTCTCGCCCGCGGCCTCGTGGCTCTCGTCGCCCTCGTCGTCGCGCCTGCGCCGGAACAGCGGCACCGTCACTCCCCTCCCGTGGGGGCCGCCGCAGCGTGCCCCCCGGTTGATCCGAAGCCGCCCGACCCCCGGACGGAGCCGGGGAGCTCGTCGACCTCCCGGAACCCGGCCTCCTCGACGCGCTGGACGACGAGCTGGGCGATCCGGTCTCCCCGAGCGAACACCACCGGCTCCCGCGGGTCCAGGTTGACCACACAGACCTTGACCTCGCCCCGGTAGCCGGCGTCGATCGTGCCTGGGGAGTTCACCAGTGCGACGCCGTGGCGGACGGCGAGCCCCGAGCGCGGATGGACGAAGGCGGCGTAGCCCGCCGGCAGCGCGATGGCGATCCCGGTCGGCAGCAGGGCGCGCTCGCCGGGGGCGAGCACCGCGTCGACGGCCGTGCACAGGTCCGCACCCGCATCGCCGGGATGCGCGTACGCCGGGACCGGGACGCCGGGATCGAGTCGCTGGACGAGGACCTCAACGCGGCCACCGCCGCTCATGGGTTGACCTCGAAGCTGCGCACGGTGTGGCGGACCCGGTCGTCGTCTCGTGCCGCGAGCACCTCGGCGGGCCGCCCGTGCTCGGAGAAGTGCTCGAGCGGCACGACGACGAACAAGGCGGCGGCGGTCACCACGACCGGACCGCCCGCCGACCCCAGCCGACCCTCGGCGCAGCTCCAGATGCGCCGCCCGAGACGTCCGAGGACGCGCGCGTCGATGTGGACCGTCGAGCCGACCGGGACCGGGCGAAGGAAGTCGGTCTGCAGCCGGGCGGTCACGCTGGGGACCTGCAGCAGCCACTGGAGCGAGCCGAGGGCCTCGTCGAACGCGGCCGCCAGCAGCCCCCCGTGGGCCAGCCCCGGTGCCCCTTGGTGCCGGCCGGTGACCGTGAAGCGCGCCACCACGTTGACGCCCTCACCCGCCACCACCGACATCGCGAGGCCGGCCGTGTCGTCGCCGCAGGCGAAGCAGCGGGCGTAGTGGGACGGGACGGGTTCACCCGGCGCGGGGGCCGCCGGGTGCCGCTCCGGCGCCTGGGCGCCAGGAGGCACGTCGACGGTCCGTCCGGCGCCACCGGGAGGCTTGGACATCAAGCCCCGACCCTACTGCCGCTCGGCGGGGTGCCACCCTTGGCCCCGTGGAGGCCCAGGACGCGGATCGCTACGCGGAGTCGATGCCGCCGCCCTGGCCGGCCTGGCTGGCGGCCCTAGTGGTGGCCGCGACCTTCGGCATCGCGGTCGGCGCCGCGCTCGGGGGAGCGGCGGGCTGGGCTGCCACGGTCGTCTTCGTCGGGGGAACGGCGGCCTTCCTCGCCTGGGCCACCGGCCGGGTGAGCGTGACCGACGGCGAGTTGCGAGCCGGGCGCGCCCGCCTGCCCGAGTGGGCCCGGGGGCAGGCGCAGGCGCTCGACGCCGAGCAGGCCCGGCGGCTCCGCGGGGTCGACGCCGACCCGCGCGCCTACCTCTACCTGCGCTCCTGGGTTCCCACCGCGGTCCGTGTCGAGGTCACCGACCCCGCCGACCCGGCGCCGTACTGGTACGTCTCCACCCGTCACCCCGACCGGCTGGCCGACGTGTTGGAGCGTGGTCGAGGCGCGCACGGCCGCGAGACGGCATGATCAGGGGCACATGCCGGCGATCCAGGGTGTCCGGCGCGGGAGAGGAGCCGGAGAATGGCTGACGAAGGGCGCGTCGAGGCGGTCATGCTCACCGCCGCCGGGCTCGCCGCGGCGGCCGTGGCCCGCAAGGTCGTCGACGTCGTGTGGGTGGCCGTGTCCGGCCAGCACGCCCCGCAGGCTGACGACCCCGACGAGACGATCCCGCGGGCGGTGACCGGAGCACTCATCACCGGGGCGCTGCTGTCGCTGATCCACATGGTGGTCAGCCGCAAGACCCACGAGATCACCCGAGCCCGCAGGGCGCGGGCCTGAGCCGAGCGGCTCAGCGGGCCACGCGCAGGGCGCCGCGCACGATCTGGCCGGTCAGCCCGCCGGTCAGCGGCCGGCGGCGACGCAGGTCGCGCCGCAGCTCGTCGGCGAGATCCGCCGTCGTGCGCCGGTTGAGCCACGCTCCGTACGCCGCCCCGAGCATGAACGGCGTCGCCGTCCCGACCGAGCGCCCGGTCCGCGCCACGATCCGCCGCTGGATACGCGCGCGGGTGGTCCAGGTGAGCATGGACAGGCCGCTTCGTGGGTCCAGCGGGTTGGCCCCGCGGCGGTTGGCCCACGCGGCGGCGTACGCCAGGCTGCGCTCGGTCCCGGTCCCCGGGACGGCCAGCCCGTAGACCTCGTGCAGCTCGGCGACCAGCTTGACCTCGATCGCGGCCACCGTGAGCGCCTCGACGGCCAGCTGGAGGGGGATGGTCGCGAGGCCGAGGGCACTGCTCCACGTGATCGCCGCGAGCGCGCCTCCGCCCGCCCCGACCGCGGCGGTGGAGAGCGCAGCGTTGCGAACCAGGACGTCGGCGAGCGCGTCCCCCTCGAGCCCGGGATGGTGCCGGCGCAGCGTCTCCAGGTCGCGCACCGGCAGATAGGGCGCGACCTCGACGAGGGTGTCGCCGAACCATCGTCCCGTGGCGATCGCCACCGCGCCCGCCGAGCGGGCCGAGGCCGCCGCCGCGGCGCCCACCTCGCGAAGCACCGCCCGGCTGACCCGTTCGTGGGACTCGTTCGCCTGGATCAGCCTGGCCAGCGCCGCCCCCAGACGCGCCTGACCCGCCGGGTCGTCGACAACGACCGGCAGGGGGATCGGCGCAGCCGGTGCGGCGGGGGGCGACGGCCGGGACCGGACGACCCGCCAGCGCGACGGCTGCGCGCTCAGGCGGCGCACTCCCGGCACACCGGCTGGCCGCCCACCTGCTTGGCCAGCTGGCTGCGATGGTGGACCAGGAAGCAGCGGGAGCAGGTGAACTCGTCGGCCTGGCGCGGGAGCACCCGAACCGACAGCTCCTCGTTGGACAGGTCGGCCCCGGGGAGTTCGAGATTCTCCGCGAGCTCCACCTCGTCGACGTCCACGGCCCCCGAGGCCGCGTCTGAGCGCCGCGCCTTGAGCTCCTCAAGGCTGTCCTCGCCGAGTTCGTCGTCAGTCTTGCGCGGCGTGTCGTAGTCGGTGGCCACCGAAGCCCTCCGGTCGTTCCTGCATCCGTGACCCTGCCGGGTCCTTCCCTACTTGCCTGATGGACCCAACGGGTCCTGCGCACGCCCAACACCGGGGCGCCTCGTCGTATGCCCACCCGTCACCTGAGCGTCGTGGTGCGGGGATTGTGCCGTACCGGCGGGCCGCGTGTGCCCGCCGTGCCACAAGTCACAGACGACCCACAGCAGACTCGCAGCCGCAGGTCACCTGAGCCAGCGACTCATGTCTTCGGCACAAGACACCCCCAGATGAACGCTCGGCGACCGCCACGCGACGATCAGGGGTCGGATCGGACCTCAGGAGCGCCGCGATGCCCGTCTACGCCCTGGGCTCACTCGAGCCCACCATCCACCCTGATGCCTTCGTCCACCCTGACGCGGTCGTCATCGGCGCCGCCGTCATCGGGCCGGAGGCCAGCATCTGGCCGACCGCGGTGCTGCGAGCGGACAACGCCACCATCACGGTGGGCGCACGAACCTCCGTGCAGGACGGGACGGTGATCCACTGCACCGAGGAGCTGCCGACGACGATCGGCGCCGACTGCGTGGTCGGCCACAACGCCCACCTGGAGGGCTGCGTGGTCGAGGACGGCGCCCTCGTCGGCTCGGGCTCGGTCCTGCTGCACCGGGTCGTCGTCCGCAGCGGAGCCCTCGTCGCGGCCGGTGCCGTCGTCGCCCCGGGCACCGAGGTACCGTCCGGCGCGATCGCGATGGGCGTCCCCGCGCGCATCCGGGCGGGAGCCGCCGACGCTGAGGCGATCCTGCGCAACGCAGCCGTGTACGTCGCCGCGGCGCGGACCTACCGCCGGGAGCTGCGCCGGCTCGACTGACCGGCGGGCGGGACGCTCAGGAGAGGGTGCGGAACGGGTCGGCGTCCGCGTCGAGCCCGGCCAGGAGGTCGTGCAGCCGCTGCCAGACGCCGCCCGCCGCCGCCAGCGTGAACGCCTCACCCGCGGGCCGCCCGCGCAGCCCGCTCACCGTGGCACCGGCCTCGGTCGCCACCAGGCTGCCCGCCGCCAGGTCCCAGGGCTTGAGGCCCTGCTCGGCGTAGGCGTCGAGCCGTGCGCAACCCACGGAGCAGAGGTCGACGGCCGCACTGCCGAAGCGCCGGATGTCCCGCACGCGAGGCAGCACGGCGGCGACCCAGTGCGCCTGGGCCGCCCGCCGCCTGGCGTCGTAGCCGAAGCCGGTGCCCAGCATGGCCCGTTCGAGCACCGTGCAGGGCGAGGCGTGGATCGCCTCGCCGTTGCGGAAGGCGCCGGCGCCCGCGACCGCCCAGAAGGTCTCGCCGAAGGTCGGCACGTCGACCACCCCGACGAGCGGCACACCGTCGCGCTCCGCGGCGATGCTGACCGCCCACCCCGGCAGGCCGTACAGGTAGTTCACCGTCCCGTCGAGCGGGTCCACCACCCAGCGCACGCCGGAGGTTCCCGCCTGGTCGGCCCCCTCCTCGCCCACGATCGCGTCGTCCGGGCGGACCGCGGCCAGGCGGCGGCGGATCAGCGCCTCCGACGCGGTGTCCGCCTCGGTCACGACGTCGGTCGGCGTCGACTTCGTCGACCAGGACGGCTCCCCGGCCCTCCTGCGCTCGAGCAGGCCCCGGCCGGCCTCACGGGCGACCTCGAGGGCGAGCGCCAGGAGCTCGTCGGAACCGGTCACGACCCGGCCGCCTCCGCGAGCGCCGGGCGGGGGCCTCGAGGGTTCGGGCAGCAGGAGGCGAGGCAGACGTCCCAGGCAGGCCCGAGCGGGCTCAGCGCCCGCTTCGGCGCGCTCTCGAGCCGCTCCAGGACCAGATCGCGGACCATGCCGACGAACCGCGGGTCCGGTGCCGTGCCCGGGGTGGCGGCGCGGGCCAGGGGCAGTCCCAGCTGATGGGCCCGCTCCCGTGCCTGCGTGTCGAGGTCGTAGACCACCTCGAGGTGGTCCGAGACGAAGCCCACCGGGACCAGGACGACGCCGGGCACCCCCTTGGCGACCAAGTCCTCGAGGTGGTCGACGATGTCGGGTTCGAGCCAGGGCTGCGTGGGCGGGCCGGACCGGGACTGATAGACGAGGTCCCAGTCGCGGATCACCCCGGTGGCCGCGGAGACACCCGACGCGACCAGGGTCGCCGCGGCCCGGTGCTGGGCGACGTAGGCCCATCCGTCCGGGCCGCTGGTCTCGGCCGACGTCAGCGGGATCGAGTGGGTGGTGAACACCAGGCGGGCGCCGGCCTGGACCTGGGGCGGGAGGGACCGCAGGGCGGCCAACGTCGAGTCGACGAAGGGCTCCACGAAACCCGGATGGTCGAAGTAGTGACGAAGCTTCTCGATCCGGGGGGCGCCCTCCCCCACCTCGAGGTGCGCGTCCGCGAGGTTCTCGCGGTACTGCCGACACCCGGAGTACGAGGCGTAGGCGGAGGTCACGAACGCCAGCGCCCGGCCGATGCCGGCGGCTCGCATCTCCCGGAACGCCTGGGCGAGATAGGGATCCCAGTTGCGGTTGCCCCAGAACACGGGGAGCGGGTGGCCCGAGCCGGCCAGCTCGGTCTCGATCGCCGTCCGCAACCGGGCGTTCTGCTCGTTGATCGGGCTGACCCCGCCGAAGTCCAGGTAGTGGCGGGCCACCTCGGCGAGGCGTTCCTCCGGGATGCCACGACCGCGAGTGACGTTGCGCAGGAAGGGCATGACGTCGTCGGGACCCTCCGGGCCGCCGAAGGAGACCAGCAGCACGCCAACGTCTCGGTCTGCGCTCACGTCCCGATCCTGGCAAACCCCCCGCCGGCCCGCGCGCCCGGATGGCCGCCGAACCGCTGGACCTAGGCTGCCCGGGTGCCGAACCCGTACGCCATGCTGCTGCGCATCCCCGGCGCCGCGGCCTTCAGCGGGTCCGGCCTGGTGGCGCGCCTGCCGATCGCGATGGTCGGGATCGCGGTGGTCCTGCTGATCGGCGAGGAGACCGGCTCGTACGCCGTCGCCGGCGCGGTCGCCGCGACGACGGCGCTCGCCGAGGCGGTCATCTCCCCGCAGGCCGCCCGGCTCATCGACCAGTACGGGCAGCGTCGCATCGGCCTGCCTCAGCTCGCCATCCACGTGCTCGGCATGCTGTGCCTGGTCTTCGCGGTACGGCTCGACGCGCCGCGGTGGACCTACGTCCCCGCGGCCGTCCTGGCCGGGTTCATCCCCAACATCGGTTCCATGGTTCGGGCCCGCTGGCGCTACGTCCTCCCGAGCGGGGTCATGCTGCGCACCGCCTTCTCCCTCGAGTCCGCCCTCGACGAGGTCGCCTTCGTGGTGGGGCCGCCCCTCGTGACCGTCGTGGCCGCCCGCTGGAGCCCGTCCGCCGCGATCGTGGTGCTCGTCATCGGCTTCGGCGTCGGCGGGGGGCTCACCCTGCTGAGCCAGCGCGCCACCGAGCCACGGGCCGCGGGGCCGGCCGAGGCGGGCCAGGGCAGCGCGCTGCGGCACCGCGGGATGGTGGACCTCGTGGTCGTGCTGGCCTTCCTCGGCGGCATCTTCGGGGCGGTCGAGGTGGTGACCGTGGCGTGGGCGAGCGAGGCCGGCCACCCGGCCCGAGCCGGCTTCGTCCTTGCGTGCTACGCGGCCGGCAGCCTGATCGCCGGCCTGACCTACGGCGTTCGGCACCCGGCCAGCCCGCTGCAGCGCCAGCTGCTGGTCGGCTGCTGGGCGATGGCCGTGTGCACCACCGGGTTCGCGCTGGTCACCACACCGGTGGAGCTGTCCGCGGTCGCGTTCGTCGCCGGTTTCGCGATCGCACCGACTCTCGTGGTCTCTTTCAGCCTCATCGAGCGGCTGGTCCCGCGCGAGCAGCTCACCGAGGGCCTGACCTGGCTCACCACCGGGATCGTCGTCGGGATCTCCCTGGCGGCACCGCTGGCCGGACGCGCCGTTGATGCCGTCGGACCGCACCGCGCGTACCTGGTGGCGGTGGCCTCCGGCGTGCTGGCCGCCGTCACCGGAACGGCCCTGCGCGGCCGGCTCACCCCTCCCGCGACGGCGTGGCCGGCCCACACCGCCCCGGAGGGTGCGTAGGCTGCCGTCGTCGGCTGCGGACCCGCTGCCGATCTTCCGGTGCGCTGGGGGTCTGGACCATGCAGGACCTGCGGCTGCTGGGGACGAGCGAGGACGGCTCCCGCCTCGTCCTGCAGTCACCCGAGGGGGAGACCTACGGCCTCCGGCTGGACGAGCGGCTGCACGCCGCGCTTCGCGGGGACCGGGCACGCCTCGGCCAGCTGCAGATCGAGCTGGACCACGAGTTGCGCCCCAGGGAGATCCAGGCTCGCATCCGTGCCGGTGAGTCCGCGGAGCAGATCGCGGAGTCGGCGGGCGTACCGCTCGAGGCGGTCCGCCGTTTCGAGGGCCCGATCCAGCTGGAGCGCACCCACGTGTCCGACCTGGCGCGGTCCACGAATGTCCGGCGGGTCACCGACGCGGCGGCCCGGCCGCTGGGCGAGCTGGTCGCGGAGCGGCTGGAGGCGCGTGGCGTCCCGGCCGACGCGCTGGTCTGGGACTCGTGGCGGCGCGACGACGGCCGCTGGCTGGTGCGCCTGGCCTACTCCCACGCCGGCCGCGACCACCACGCCAGCTGGGTCTTCGACCCCTCGGTGCGAACCGTCGAGCCCGCCGACGACGAGGCGCGCTGGCTGACCGAGGAAGAGCGGGCGGTGCCGGAGCACCGGGAGCCGCGACGCCAGCCGGTCCGCCTCGCGGCCGTCCCGACGGTCGAGGAGTCCGAGCCGGCCGACGACGGCGAGCCCGCCGAGCAGCCCGGTGCGGAAGCCCCAGGGGATGTCTCCGCGGAGGTCCTCGGGCCGGTGCCGAGCCCGCCCGCGCCGCCGCAGCCCGCCCACGACGCCAGCTGGATCCCCGGCTTCGGGTCGACGCCGGCAGTGGAGCCCGAGCCGGTCGACGGGCCGGCAGAGGCACCGCGCAAGGGCCGGCACCGCCGGACCAGGGCCGAGGTCCCGCCCGCGATCCCCGAGGAGGGTGCGGAGGCCGCGCCGCGGACCACCCGCCCGCGACGGGCCAGCGTGCCGAGCTGGGACGAGATCCTCTTCGGCAGCAGCAAGCCCGAGGACTGACCGCCGCTCCGCGCCGCGATCAGGTGCCGGTCTCGACCGGGCGCGCCGGATCGCTGACCCAGTCGCTCCAGGATCCCGGGTAGAGGGCGGCCACGAGACCGAGCCGGGCCAGCGCGAGGACGGTGTGGGCCGCCGTCACACCCGACCCGCAGTACGCCCCCAGCGCTCGCCCGGCATCGACGCCGAGCCCGACGTAGCGTCGGCGCAACACCCCGACCGGCAGCCAGGTCCCGTCCTCGGCGAGGTCCTCGTCGGCCGGAGCGCTCACCGCACCCGGGATGTGCCCGGCGACGGGGTCGACCGGCTCCGCCTCACCGCGGAAGCGGGCCGCCGCCCGAGCATCCAGTAGCACCCCCTCGCGCGCCAGGTCGGCGGCGTCCGTCGCGTCCAGCGTCGGCATGCGGCCCCAGCCGGCCACGAAGTCCCCGGGCGGTTGCTCGCGTCCGGGCCCGACCTCGACAGCTCCCCCCGAGGTCACCCAGGCCCGCCAGCCGCCGTCGAGCTGGCGTACGTCGGGATGTCCGGCGTGGCGCAGCAGCCACCACGCCCGCGCCGCCGACGTCCCGTCCGCCTCGTCCATGACCACCACGATGCGACCGACGTCGACGCCCAGGCGGCGCAGCGAGGTGGCGAGCACCTGCTGATCGGGCAGCGGATGACGGCCTCCGACCCGGTCGGCGCGCACCGGGCCGGCCAGCTCCGTCTCGAGGTCGAGGTAGCCGGCTCGGGGCACGTGGCCGGCCTCGAAGGCCTCGCGCGGGGGCGGTCCGCCGAGGCGCCACCGCACGTCGAGCACCCGTGGCGGGTTCGGGCCGGAGAGGGCTGCGCGCAGCCACGCGACGTCGACGAGGGGGTCGGAGACGCCCACCGCTCAGCCGACCGCGGACAGCAGCGGGACGAGCATCTCCTCCGCGGTGAGCGAGCCGTGCTGACCCGGCAGCCTGCGTTCATGCGGGGCGGAGCTGCCGGCCAGGACGAGTGAGCGGTCGCGGGCCGCGGCGACCACGTCGCCCAGCCGCCCGCGCACGCTCGGCTCGACCGCGCCGAACCAGCCCTCGGCCACCGCCTCGTCCCGGGAGCGCACCCAGGCGCGCTCCCCCAGCCGCTCGCGCCACGCGGCGAGCACGTCGGCCGCGGCGCCCCGGCGGGCGTACACGTGCCGAAAGCGCGGCTCGCCGCCCAGCTGGGCGACCCCCGACGACAGCTGGGGGTCGCCCTCGACGTCGGCGGCGCTCGCCAGGTCGACGTCGACCATCCCGTGGTCCCCGGTCACGACCAGCAGCCCGCCCGGTGGCAGCTGCTCCAGCAGCGCCGCGACGAGAGCGTCGACGAGCGCGAGCTGGGCCCGCCAGTGGGGGGAGTCGACGCCACGCCGGTGTCCGGTGGCGTCGACGTCGGAGACATAGGCCAGGACCAGTGAGCGCGGGCCGGCCCGCAGGGCATCGCCGACGACTGCGATGCGCTCCCCCCAGGTGGCCGCGGGCCGGTACGTCGCGCCGCGCAGCGCCGCCACGGTGAGCCCGGAGCCCTCGAACTCCGGGGGACCGACGTGCGAGACGGCCACGCCGGCGGCTGCCGCCTCCTCGAAGAGGGTGCCGCGCGGCTGGACCAGGCTCGGGTCGACCCCGGTCGACCAGCGCAGCGCGTTGAGGATCCCGTGCCCCTGGAGGCGGAAGGTGTAGCCGACCAGCCCGTGCGCACCGGTCGGCAGCCCCGAGCCCAGGCAGGCCAGGCTGGTGGCGGTCGTCGACGGGACGCCGACGGTCAGGCTCACCTGGCTCATCCCGTGCATGACCGGAGCCACGGATGCCCCGGCGGCGGCGAGCCCCCTGGACCCGAGTCCGTCGACGAGCAGGACACAAACCCGCTCCGCGAGCGGGAGCCCCACGGTGTCGAGGTGACCGGGCAGCCCGAGGACGGCCACGACCGAGGGGAGCAGGCGCGCGATCGACGCCCCGCCGTACGCCGGCAGGACCAGCCCGTCCTCGCTCAACCGCGCGCGCCCGCGGTGGCCGTCGACAGCGCGCCGGCGAACGCCAGTGCCTGCCGCACCGCGTCCTGCCCGTCCCCGGCGTCGCTGACCCGGACCGACAGGTCATCGGCGCTCAGCGTGCCGGTGTAGCCGTGGTCGGCGTCGCACTCGGGGTCGCCGCAGGACGCCGGCTCGAGGTCGACCCGGCTGATCGCGCCCCACCCCAGAGTGACCACGACGTCGCGCGCCGGCTGGCCGCCGCGATAGCGGTCCGGGTCGGCGACGGTGCGGCTGACGGCGATCGAGCCGATCCGCGACAGCGGGACGGTCTCCACCGAGCTGATGGCGTAGGGCGTGGGGCTCGACTCGTCCGGCGGGCTGTCATCGGTGTGCCCGACCACGAGGCGGGACGGGGTCAGCACCAAGACCGTGACGTGCCGGCGAAGCTCGTCGCGGTCGAAGGTCGCCTCGTGGTGGACGAGGAACGCGCGCACCTGTTCGCCCGCGATGGCGGACTCCACCGTCTCGGCGACGAGGTCGGGGTAGTAGCCGCAGCGATCGATCGCCACCCGCAGGTCCGCGACGGAGGTGGGGTGCGCCATGGGTTCAGTCTGGCACCTCCGCGACCAGGCCGGCCCCGGCCGCGTGGCCGATGGGGATGGCCATGTCCCCGGGCGCCAGCCCGTCCTGCCCCGGGGTGAGGACCCGGCGCAGTCGAAGGGCCAGCGCGCCAGCAGCCAGGCAGCCGACGGTGACGAGGACGACCCAGGCGGCCGAGTGCCCTGCACCGAGCAGGACACCGGTCAATGCCGGCCCCAGCATGCCCGAGAGGCTCCAGGTCAGCGTCCCGACGGCGTTGTAGCGGCCGCGGAGGTCCTCGGGGGCCAGGTCGTTGATGATTGCCGGGGTGACCGGCTGCCACAGCGTCTCGCCGACCGCGAAGACGAGCGGGCAGAGCAGGACGAGCAGCACCGCACCGGCGCCCGAAGCCTTCGAGGCGAGGCCGAGGACCAGCCACGAGCCGGCCCACAGCAGTCCGACCAGGCCGAGCGCCCGACTGCGCCGGCGACCGCGAAGGACGCGGATGACGACCATCTGGCCGAGGACGATGGCCACGGTGTTGCCCACGTACCCGAAGGCGACTACCCGGTCGGAGACGCCGACCACCGTGCTGGCGAAGTACGGGAAGCCGACCTCCAGGGCGCCGTAGCCGCAGGTGAGCATGACCACCGACAAGACGGCCAAGCGGCGCAACGCCCGGTCGGCGGCGATGTCTCGCCAGGTCCCGGGCGACTCCTCCTCGGTGGGCGTGGCGGGAGGGATCGGGCCGCCCACCCCGCGCATCGAGAACATGATCGCGGCGAAGGCCAGGAACGCCAGCGCGTCGCCGAGGTACAGCAGTTGGAAGGTGACCGGCCGACGGGCGTCGACGAACAGTCCGGCCAGCAGGCCACCCACGCCGATCCCGAGGTTCAGGGCGGCGAAGTTCAGCCCGAACACCCGCTGCCGCTCGTCCTCGCCGACCAGCCGGGACAGCAGTGTCGCCCCCGCGGGCCACAGCCCCACGTTGCCCACCGCCGACACCGTCGCCGGCAGGAACGCCTGTGGCGCGGTGTGGACGAACGCCCAACCCGCGGTCGCGACCGCGCAGACCAGAGGCGACAGACGCAGGACCGGGCCGGGCCCGAACCGGTCCACGAGCCAGCCGGCCGTCGGCGTGAGCGCGAAGCTCAGCAGCGCCTCCCAGGCCACCGCGAGGCCAGCGATGCTCGCCGGGATCCCGCGGACCTGGGAGAGGTAGACCACGAGGAACGGCAGGACGAGGCCGTTGCCCAGCGCGCCGACCAGGACGGCGGCCAGCATCCGGCGGACCGGCGCCGGGAGCGGCGCGCCGGCCCAGCCCCGGAGGCGGCGCTCGGACAGGAGGCTCACGGTGCCGGAACGCTAGTCAGCACGACCGACGTCCTCGACCGGTTATCGGCCCCCGCCAGGCCGCCAGGGCGGGGACCGGGGGTTAGCGTGGAGCCCATGCACCCCGCCCTCAGCGTGCACCCCGACGTGGCAGCGGCCCTGGCCGACGGGCGTCCCGTGGTGGCCCTGGAGTCGACGATCATCTCCCACGGGCTGCCCCGCCCCGCCAACCTCGAGACCGCCCTGCGCATCGAGGAGGCGGTACGTGCCGCGGGCGCCGTACCGGCCACCATCGCGGTGGTGGACGGTCGGGTGTGCGTCGGGCTCGACGATGCGCTGCTGGACGCCGTCGCGATGCGTGACGACGTCGTCAAGGTGTCCCTGCGCGATGTCGGCACGCTCGTCGCCCGGGGCGGCATCGGGGCCACGACGGTGGCGTCCACGAGCCACATCGCAAGGCTGGCGGGGATCAGGGTCTTTGCGACCGGCGGGCTCGGCGGCGTGCACCGGGAGGCCCGCGACACCTGGGACGAGTCCGCGGACCTCACGACGCTGGGGGTCACCCCCGTCACCGTGATCTGCGCCGGGGTCAAGTCGATCCTCGACGTGGCCGCGACGCTGGAGCGCCTCGAGACCCTCAACGTCGGCCTGGTCGGCTACGGCACCGACAGCTTCCCCGGCTTCTACCTGCACTCCTCTGGACACGCGGTGGAGTGGCGGGTGGACAGCCCGGCCCAGGTGGCGGGGGTGATGGCCGCCCGACGGGCATTGGACCTGCAAGGCGCCCTCGTGGTCGCCAACCCACTGCCCCCCGAGGACGCCCTCGACCCCGAGCTGCACGACCGGGTGCTCGAGAGCGGCCTGGCCGCGGCGGCACGGACCGGCGTACGCGGCAAGGACGTCACCCCGTTCCTCCTCGACCACTTCCACCGTGAGACGCACGGTGCCAGCCTGGAGGCCAACGTCAAGATCGTGCTCCGCAACGCCGAGCTCGCGGCGCAGGTGGCCGCGGCCGACGCCGCGGTCCAGGAGCCCGCCTTCGCGTGAGCCGGGCCACCTACGTCGTCCTCGGCGACGTCATGACCGACGTCGTGTGCCTGCTGCGGGGTCCGGTCGTCGTCGGCTCGGACTCCCCCGCCGCGATCCGGGTGCAGGGCGGTGGCTCGGCCGCGAACACCGCGGCCTGGCTGGCCGCCACCGGCCATCGAGCGGTCCTCGTCTGCCGGGTCGGTGACGACCCGGCTGGCGAGGTGTCGGTGGCCACGCTGCGGCGCTCCGGCGTCGAGGTGGCGGCCACGGTCGACCCCGAGCGGGCGACCGGGACCTGCGTCGTGCTCGTCGGGCCCGACGGGGAGCGCAGCATGGTCCCCGACACCGGCGCCAACGCGGTATGGGCGCTGGGCGACCTCCCCGACGAGGGCTGGGGTTCGGCCACCCACCTGCACGTCAGCGGCTACGCGCTGGTCAACCCCGGGGCCAGGGACGCCGCCCTGGAGGCCATCCGGCGGACCCGGGCCGGCGGCGGCACCGTCTCGGTCGACGTGGCGTCGGCCGAGCCCTTGCGGGAGAACGGTCCGGCCCGCTTCCTGGGCGGGGTGGCCGGCGTGGACGTCCTGCTGGCCAACGAGGCGGAGGCGGCCGTCCTCACCGGCCGCGCCGACCCCGAGGAGGCGGGTCGGTCGCTGGCGGCGTACGCGGGCGTGGCGGTCGTGAAGCTCGGCGCGCACGGGGCGCTGCTGGCGCGCCGTACCGGGGCGATCGTGCGTCGCCCAGGGCGGCCCGTCGAGGTGATCGACACGACTGGCGCAGGTGACGCCTTCGCCGCGGGCTTCCTGCCGGCCTGGCGAGACGGTCTGGGCGACGAGGCCTCGCTGTCCGCCGGCAACGCCCTGGGCGCCGACGCGGTCGCCCGGCCGGGCGCGCGACCCTCACGAC
>DATJPE010000018.1 GCA_035506535.1 Actinomycetes bacterium
TTCCGTCCGGGTGCAGGGCCGGGTTCGGGGCGCGTGCCGTCCACAGACAGGGCGTGCTGAACCTCGTCCCCAACCTGCGCGCTCGTCCACGTCGAGCGCCCGCGGCGCCGCCAGGCTGGCCGGGTCCGACCGACCAGCGCACCCTGGAGTCCCCCGTGAGCGAGGCCACCGCACCTGCCCGCGTCCTTCTCGTGTCCGCCGACGAGGGCGTCGTCGACGACGTGCTGCGGCTGGCCGCGGCGGCCGACGTGGCGGTGGACGTCGTGGGTGAGCTCTCGGCCGCCCGTCGCGCCTGGCCGGCGGCCGCGCTCGTCCTCGTCGGGCACGACGCCCTGCCGGCCCTCGCGCTGCGGCCGCCACCGCGCCGCGGGGAGGTCGTCGTCGTGGGAGCCGACCTGGACGACGCGACGATCTGGCAGCGCGCGGTCGCCGTGGGGGCCGAGCATGTGGTCTTCCCGCCCGACGCGGACGAGTGGCTGGTCGAGCGGCTGGCCGAGGCGGTCGCCGGAGCGGGCGCTCAGGGCCGGCTGGCCGTCGTCCTCGGCGGGCGCGGCGGCGCGGGCTCCTCGACCCTCACGGTGGCCCTCGGCGTGGCCGCGAGCCGGCGCGGGCTGGGCACCCTGCTCGTCGACGCGGACCCCCTCGGCGGCGGCCTGGACCTCGTGCTCGGCGCCGAGGAGACCCCGGGGCTGCGCTGGCCCGAGCTGGCCGGCGCCCGGGGACGGATCGCGGGTGAGTCCCTCGCCGCGGCGCTGCCGGCGTTCGACGGTCTGACGGTGCTCTCCTGGGACCGGTTCTCCCCGCTCGACCTCGATCCCGACGCGCTCTCCTCGGTGCTCGCGGCCGGTGTCCGCGCCCACGACCTGGTCGTGGTCGACCTGGCCCGCTGGCTCGGGCCGATCGCCGAGGAGGCGCTGGCCCGGGCGGACGTCGTGTGGCTGGTCGTGCCGGCCGAGGTACGCGCGGCCGCCGCGGCGGCCCGGGTCGCACAGGTGGCCGCCTCGATCGCGAGCCGGGTCGAGGTCGTCGTCCGTGGCCCGGCCCCCGGCGGTCTGCCCGCCGAGGTGGTGGCCGACTCCCTCGGCCTCCCGCTGGCCGGGTACATGCGGGCCGAGCCCGGGCTGGCCGCCGCGCTGGAGCGCGGCGAGCCTCCCGGGAGGGGCGCCCGCGGTCCGCTCGCCCGCCTTTGCGGGCACCTGCTGGACAGCCTGGTCCCCGGTCCGTCCTCCCGGGCCGCGTGAGCCGTGCGCCCCGACCCGTCGGCGCCCGCCGAGCCGGCGCTGCTCGCCCGCGTCCGGGCCAGGCTCGCCGCCGAGGAGGAGCGCCCGACACCAGCCCGGGTGGCGGCCGCCCTGCGCGCCGAGGGCCGCATCCTCGGCGACCGCGCCCTATTGGAGGTCGTCGAGTCCCTGCGCAGCGAGATGGTCGGCGCCGGCCCGCTGGACCCCTTCCTGCGCGACCCGCGGGTCACCGACGTCCTCGTCAACGGCCCGGACTCGGTGTGGGTCGACCGGGGCGACGGGCTCGAGCGCGTCGCGGTGCGCTTCCGCGACGAGGCCGCCGTGCGGCACCTCGCCCAACGTCTGGCCGCGCTGGCCGGCCGGCGCCTGGACGACGCGATCCCGTGGTGCGACGCCCCGCTCCCCGACGGGGTGCGCTTCCACGCCGTCCTCCCGCCGGTCGCCCGCTCCGGCACCGCCCTGTCCCTGCGCGTCGCGGCGCGCCGGGCCTTCACCCTCCCGCAGCTGGTCTCCGCCGGCACGGTGACCGCGGCCGGCGCCGGCTGGCTCCAGGCGCTCGTGTCGGCGCGGCTGTCCTTCCTCGTGAGCGGGGGGACCGGCTCCGGCAAGACGACCGTCCTCGCCGCGCTCCTGGGCCTGGTGGACCCCGCGCACCGCCTCGTCGTCGTCGAGGACACCGCCGAGCTGGCACCAGACCATCCCCACGTGGTGTGCCTCGAGACGCGCCCGCCGAACGTCGAGGGGGCCGGCGGAGTCGGGCTCCGTGACCTGCTGCGGCAGGCGCTGCGGATGCGTCCCGACCGCGTCGTGGTGGGCGAGGTCCGGGGCTCGGAGGTGTGTGACCTGCTGGCGGCCTTCAACACCGGGCACGAGGGAGCCTGCGGCACGCTGCACGCCAACACCGCCGTCGACGTGGTGGCCCGGCTGGAGGCGCTGTCCGCGCTCGGCGGCATGTCCAGGGAGGCCCTGCACGCCCAGGTGGCCGCCGGGCTCGACGCCGTGGTCCACCTCGGGCGCGGTCCGGGCGGGCGGCGGGTGGTCGACACGGTCGGGGTCCTGCGACGCGAGGGTGCCGATCACGTTTCGGTGGTGCCGGCCGTCCGGCTGCACCCCGAGGTCGCTCTCGCCGAGGCCGCTCCGGCGCTCGTGCGCCGGCTCGGGCGCTTCGCGCCACAGCCGGGGTGAGCCACCCGTTCGTGGCGCGCCTCGTGGCCGGTCTGCTGGCAGGGGCGGCCCTGTGGGCGACGACTGCCACGTCGGCCGCCGGCCGTCGCCGGGCTGTCGGGCTGCGCCCCTCCGACCCGCGCGCGACCCGACGGCTGTGGCCGGTGGGTGCGGTCCTGGTGCTCGGCGCGGCGGCGTACGAGCTCCTGGGACGCACGTCCGGGCTCACCGTGGCCATGGCTGGCGTGAGCGCCGTGGTGGCGGGTCGCCGGATCCAGCGCCGGCGCCGACGCCAGGAGCGCGAGCAGCTCGGCGCGGCGCTCGTGGAGGCCGTCTCGTCCCTAGGAGCGGCGCTGGCCGCGGGACGCCTTCCGGCGGACGCGCTGCGTGACCTCGTCGAGGGCCCCGCCCCCGCGGACGCCACCCAGGCCCGGCTGGCCGCCCTGCTGCGCCCCGCGGCTGAGGCGGCACGCCTCGGCGGCAGCGTGCCGGAGCAGCTGCGCCGGGTCTCCCTGGTGGACGGGTGCGGCGACCTGCGCCGGGTCGCCGCGGCCTGGCACCTCGCCGACACCGCCGGGGCGCCTCTGGTGGCGGCGCTCGACCGGGTCGGCGCATCGCTGCGCCGGCAGGCCCAGCACCGGCGGGAGGTCGCGGCCGAGCTGGCCGGGGCCCGCGCATCGGCCCGTCTCGTGGCCGGCCTCCCGGTGGTCGGGCTGCTCATCGGCGCCGGGCTGGGGGCGCGCCCCGTCGAGGTGCTGGTCGAGACGACGTACGGCCAGGTGGCGCTGGGGCTGGGCGTCTCACTGGAGCTGCTCGGCCTGGCCTGGACCGACCGGATCGCGGAGGCGGCCCTGCGGTGGTGACCGGCGTCCTCGGGGGACTGCTGACCGGGGCGGCCGTCTGGGTGCTGCGCGAGCCGCGCGCCTCGGGGCGCGCGCCGGTCCGTCGCCGCACTCCCCACCGGTCCCGTGCGGGCGGTCGCAGCCTGCTCAGCGGGGCTGCGACCGTGGTCGGCGGGGCGCTGGTCGCGATGGTCGTCGGGGGTCCGGTGGGGCTGGGCCTGGGCGCCGCCGCGGCGGTCGCGCTCGCGCGCTGGCTGGGCCGGCTGGAGAGCTCGGCCGCCCGCACCCGACGGCGGGCCCTGACCGCCGAGCTGCCGTGGGCCGCCGACCTCCTCGCCGCAGCCGTCCATGCCGGGCTCCCGTTGGAGGCGGCGCTGCGCGCCACGGCGGAGGCCGTCGGCGACCCGCTGGCCGGGCACCTGCGGGCCGTGACCGCGGCCCTGGCCCTGGGTGCCCCGCCAGCCACCGCCTGGGCCGGCGCCGATCCGGCCCTGGCGCCGGTCGGCCGGGCGTTCACGAGAGCCGCCGAGCACGGGACCTCGGTGTCCGCGACCATCGATCGCTTCGCCGAGGACCTGCGCCGGGAGGCCGAGACCGCCGCCTCCGCGGCCGTGCGTGCCGCCGGCGTCCACGCGCTCGCCCCCCTGGGTGCCTGCTTCCTGCCGGGCTTCCTGCTGCTCGCTGTGGTTCCGACCGTCATCGGTGTCGGCCGGACCCTGCTCTCCTGAGCGCCGAGGGGGCGTTGGTGCTCGATCCACCGCTGCTCCATCCACTCGGGCCGGAGCTCTGCTGCTCGATCCACAGCCCCCGGGGCCACCCACAGATCTCCGCGGAGCCGGGGTCGACGCAGCGCGGGCGGGCAGCCTGAGACGGCCTCGCCCGACGCGGGGCCCGCCCCGGCCGGCTGCCGGCGCCGAGGAGGCCAGCATGTCCACCCCCCGCTCCCACCACTGGGCCGCGTTGGGCGCCCGATGGGCCCGACTGCGTGACGACGGCGCGGTGACCGCGGAGTACGCGGTGACCACCGTCGCCGCGTGCGGGTTCGCGGGGATCCTCTACGAGATCCTCAAGAGCGACACCGTCGTCAACCTCATCGTCAAGGTCATCACCAAGGGGCTGAGCTGGCTGCTCTGAGCCGTCTCGCCCGACCGGCGACCCGCACTGGCCCGGTGCACCCCTGCGGGCGGACCAGGCGTCCGCCCGCAGGGCCACACCGGCGCTCCGACCGAGGGTCCGTCGCCGCCGAGACGGCCGTCGTGCTGCCGTTGCTCTTCGTCGTCCTCTTCGCCTGTCTGAGCGGGGTACGGGCGGCTGCCGAGCTGCTCGCCTGCCAGGACGCGGCCCGCGCCGGCGCCAGGGCGGCGGCCCGGGGGGACTCGCCGGCCCTCGTGGCGGCGACCGCGGCCCGGCAGGCCCCGCCCGGCGCGACCGTGGCTCTCACCCGCCTGGGCGCGCTGGTCCGGGTCGACGTCCGCGCGATCGCTCGGCCGCTTCCCGGGCTGGCGCTGCCCGGGTTCTCCGTGTCCGGGCACGCCGTCGCTGACACCGAGCAGCCACGGTGACGGGCCGCCGCTTCGGTGAGGATGGCTCGGCGACGGTGGTCGTGCTCGCGCTGGCCGCCGTGCTCGGGTGTGCCGGCCTGCTGGTCCTGGTCCTCGCCCAGGTCGCCCTGTGCCGCGAGCGCGCCGAGGCTGCCGCCGATTTGGCCGCCCTGGCCGGTGCCGCCCACGTCCTGGACGGCCACGCGTGCGCGGCCGCCGCGACGGTGGCCCGGGCGCAGGGCGCGCGGCTGCTCGCTTGCCGCATCGACGGGTGGCAGGTGCGCGTGGTTGCCGGCGTCGGTCTCGGCGGGGCGCTGCACGATCTCGGGCAGGCGCGCGCCCGGGCGAGGGCCGGCCCGCCGCTCAGCCCGGCCGCGAGCTGAGGAGGACGTCGAGCACGGCGATGGCCCCAGGCTTGTCGAGGGGGTCGTTGCCGTTGCCGCACCTGGGGGACTGGACGCACGACGGGCAACCGTCGGCGCACTCGCAGGTCGCGATCGCCCGGCGGGTCGCCGCCAGCCACTCGGGAGCAGCGGCCCAGCCCCGCTCGGCGAACCCCGCACCACCTCGGTGCCCGTCGTGGACGAACACGCTGGGCAGTCCGGTGTCGGGGTGAAGGACGGTGGACACCCCTCCGACGTCGAAGCGGTCACAGGTGGCGACGAGGGGGAGCAGGCCGATGGCCGCGTGCTCGGCGGCGTGCAGCGCGCCCGGGAGGGCGGCGGGACCCACGCCGCTCTCGGCGACCTGCTCGGGGGCCAGCGTCCACCACACCGCCTTGGTCCGCAGGGTGCGGACCGGCAGGTCGAGGGCCTGCTCGCCGAGCACCTCCCCCGTGACCAGCCGCTTGCGCAGGAACGAGACGACCTGGCTGCTCACCTCGACGTCTCCGAGGACGAGGCGGGTGGGTCCCCAGTCCTGGGCGGCCGCCTCGCCGATGATGCGGACCTCGGTCCGTACGCGCGCCGTCGTCGAGTACTCGGGACGTGCCGGGCGCACCAATGCCGCCCCATCCGCGAGGTCCAGTGCCTGCACGAGGAAGGTCTGGCCCTGGTGGACGTACACGGCGCCCTCATGGACCGTGCGGTCGGCCGCCTCGGGGTCGACGGTGCCCAGCAGCCGGCCGGTGTCCTGCTCGACGACCTGGACCGGCGAGCCGCCGGTGCCGCGCAGGTCGGTGAGGTCGCACGCGCGCTCAGGGCGGGTCCAGAACCAGCCGGTCGGACGCCTGCGGAGCATGCCCCGGTCGGTCAGGTCGTCCAGCAGCGAGCGGGCACCGGCACCGAAGTCGGCCACCTCCTCCTCGACGAGCGGAGACTCCGCGGCCGCGGCGAGCAGGTGCGGGGCGAGGACATAGGGGTTGTCCGGGTCGAGGACCGCGGCCTCCACCGGGCCCCCGAAGACCGCCTCCGGGTGGTGCACCAGATAGGTGTCGAGCGGGTCGTCGCGCGCCACGAGGACGGCGAGGGCTCCCCGCGCCGAGCGCCCCGCGCGGCCGACCTGCTGCCACATCGACATGAACGTGCCGGGCCAGCCGGTGAGCACCACCGCGTCGAGCCCGCTCACGTCGATCCCGAGCTCCAGGGCCGTGGTCGTGGCCAGTGCCCTGAGCCGGCCGGACACCAGGTCGGCCTCGAGCGCGCGCCGCTCCTCCGGCAGGAAACCGCCGCGGTAGGCGGCGACGCGCTCCCCCAGAGAGGGGTCCACCTCCGACAGGTGCGCGCGGGTCAGGTTCGCGACCGTCTCCACTCCCCGTCGGGAGCGCACGAAGGCCAGCGAGCTGGCCCCCTCGAGCACCAGGTCAGTGAGCAGGTCCGCGGTCTCGGCCAGCGCCGAGCGCCGGACCGGGGCGCCGTGCTCCCCGGGCAGGTCCACGAGCGGGGGTTCCCACAGCGCGACCAGCCGCTCGCCGCGCGGCGAGGCGTCGGCGGTGACGGCGACGGCCGGCCGACCGGTCAGCGCGGCCGCGAAGGCGGCAGGCTCGGCGACGGTCGCGGAGGCGAGGAGGAACACCGGGTCGGCGCCGTAGCGGCGGGCGACCCGGCGCAGCCGGCGCAGCACGGCCGCGACCTGCGAGCCGAAGACCCCGCGGTAGACGTGGCACTCGTCGACCACCACGAAGCGCAGCGAACGCCAGAAGGCCGCCCACCGTCGGTGGCCGGGCAGGATCGAGCGGTGGAGCATGTCGGGGTTGCTGAGCACGTACGACGCATGCGCCCGTACCCAGTCGCGCTCGGCGTCGGGCGTGTCGCCGTCGTAGGTCGCCGCCCGTAGCCAGGGGATCGCCAGGCTTCCGAGGGCCCTTCGCTGGTCGGCCGCCAGGGCCTTGGTCGGGGCGAGGTAGAGAGTGGTCGCCCCCCGTCCGGGAGCGCCCCGTGCGGCGGACAGCGCCGGGAGCAGGAACGCGAGCGACTTGCCGGAGGCCGTACCGGTGCTCACCACGACGTCTCGTCCCGCCCAGGCGTGCTCGGCGGCCTCGAGCTGGTGCGCCCAGGGCCGGGCGACCCCGACCTGGGCGAACCCGGCCACTACGTCGGGGTCTGACCAGTCCGGCCAGTCGGCGAGCACGGCCGGCCGCGGGGGCAGGCGATGTACGTGGACCACCCGCTCGGCGCGGCCCCGCTCCAGGCGCGCCAGCAACGCCTCGGGCGCCGGCGACGCCTGGCTGGGGACGGCGATGTCTGCGTGCGCGGTCACGGTGGGCCCAGTCTCGCACCGGGGCCTGACGCCCCCACGCCGTCACGGCCGACGGCGAGGGGTTCTCGTGGAGGGTGGTTGAATCGACGCGGGCCGTGGGCCCGACAACGGGAGGAGCGGGGTGTGGAACTGACCCTGGCGACGCGCACGGTGGGCGACAAGACGGTGGTGGCCGTGGCGGGGGAGATCGACGTCTACACGGCGCCCAAGCTGCGCGAGCAGATCATCTCCTTGGTGGACGAGGGCCAGTACGACCTGGTGGTCGACATGAGCGGGGTGGAGTTCCTCGACTCGACCGGCCTCGGCGTCCTCGTCGGCGGGCTCAAGCGCGTGCGCGCGCACGACGGCTCGCTGGCCCTCGTCTGCGACGAGGAGCGAATCCTCAAGATCTTCCGCATCACCGGGCTGACCAAGGTCTTCCCGATCCACGCCACGGTCGAGCAGGCCGTCGCCGCGTCGAGCTGAGCGCCGTGCCCACGGTCGAGTTGCGGTTCTCGCCGCTCACCGCGCACGTGCGGACCGCCCGGCTGGTCGCGGCCTCGCTCGCGCGCCGTGCCGGGCTGTCCGAGGACGCGCTGGACGAGGTACGCCTCGCGGTGGGGGAGGCCTGCGCCCGCGCGGTCGCCATTCACCAGGCCGCTGGTCTGGACAGCCCCGTGGTCGTCGTCTTCGAGGACGGCCCGGGCGCCCTGTCGGTGCAGGTGGCGGACCGCGGGCCCGCCGAGGCCCCCGAGCCGGAGCCCGGACTGGGGCTCGCCGTCCTCACCGGGCTGGTCCACGACGTGGTCGTCGAGCGGGGCGAGGACGAGCGGCGGGTGCGGATGGTGTGGCCGCTCGCCCGCCCCGGCGCCGGCGTGGCCGGGGTGCCGCCCGGGCCCCGGCGAGGGAACGAGTCGGCCGCCTCAGGTGGCCGCCGCCGGGGCCCTTCGGCGTGACACCGATCACCCTCGCTTGGGTGGGAAGCGTTCCAGCCCTTAGACTCCGCCCCGCCGACGGCGCCGTGACGCGCGGACGTCCGCTCCGACGGTGTGACGCTCGCTACCGCGCGTCGGTGCTGCACCCTTGGACCCGTCGGCCCCTGGTCGACACGTCCCTGGTCCCGGGCGTGGGGCACCCTGGCGCTCACAAGGAGGATGAATGGCTCCGGCCGACCTCGCCGCTGCAACCAGCGGTCTGATCACCATCACCGGGCGCAACCTCGCGCTCGTGGTCGTGGTGGCCCTGGTGGCGTTGGCCGCCCTCGGTGTCGCGTACGTCTTCGCCCGCGAGGTGCTCGCGGCCGACGAGGGCACGCCCTCGATGCAGTCCATCGCCCGGGCGGTGCAGGAGGGCGCAGCGGCGTACCTGAACCGCCAGTTCCGGACGCTCGCCATCTTCGCGGTCGTCGTGTTCTTCCTGCTCTTCGCCCTGCCGGCGGACGACATGCAGCAGCGGTTCGGCCGCTCCGCGTTCTTCCTCGTGGGGGCTGTCTTCTCGGCCACCACCGGCTACATGGGCATGTGGCTCGCCGTACGCGGCAACGTCCGGGTGGCTGCCGCCGCGAACACCAGCGGGGCTCAGCGGGCCATGCGGATCGCCTTCCGGACCGGCGGCGTCGCGGGCATGTTCACCGTCGGCCTCGGCCTGTTCGGCGCCGCCTCCGTCGTGCTGATCTACCGGGAGAACGCCGCCAACGTGCTCGAGGGCTTCGGCTTCGGGGCCGCGATGCTCGCCATGTTCATGCGGGTCGGCGGCGGCATCTTCACCAAGGCTGCCGACGTCGGCGCGGACCTGGTCGGCAAGGTGGAGCAGGGCATCCCGGAGGACGACCCGCGCAACGCCGCGACCATCGCCGACAACGTCGGCGACAACGTCGGGGACTGCGCCGGCATGGCGGCCGACCTGTTCGAGTCCTACGCCGTCACGCTGGTCGCCGCGCTCATCCTCGGCAAGGGGGCCTTCGGCACCCAGGGTCTGGTCTTCCCGCTCATCGTCCCCGCCATCGGCGTCATCACGGCCGTGATCGGCATTCTCGCGGTGACCCCGCGGCCCGGCGACAAGAGCGGCATGGCCGCGATCAACCGCGGCTTCTTCATCTCTGCCGTCGTGTCGGCCGTCCTCGTCGCGATCGCGGCGTTCCTGTACCTGCCCAGCACCTTCCACGCTCTCGACGGTGGCACCAGCGGCCTGGTCAACAAGGACCCGCGGACCTTCGCCATCGGGGCCGTCCTGATCGGGATCGTGCTCGCGGCGATCATCCAGCAGCTCACCGGCTACTTCACCGAGACCCACCGCCGCCCGGTCGACGACGTGGCGAAGACCTCGCTCACCGGTCCAGCCACGGTCATCCTCTCCGGCATCTCGCTCGGCCTCGAGTCGGCGGTCTACTCGGCCCTGCTCATCGGCGCCGCCGTCTACGGCGCGTTCCTGCTCGGCGGCGGCTCGATCATCGTCTCGCTGTTCGCGGTGGCCCTGGCCGGGACCGGTCTGCTGACCACTGTCGGCGTCATCGTCTCGATGGACACCTTCGGGCCGGTCTCCGACAACGCCCAGGGCATCGCCGAGATGTCGGGCGACGTGCACGGCGAGGGGGCCAAGGTCCTCACCCAGCTCGACGCGGTCGGCAACACCACCAAGGCGATCACCAAGGGCATCGCCATCGCCACGGCGGTGCTCGCCGCGACCGCCCTGTTCGGGTCGTTCACCGACACGGTGGCCACCGCCCTGGTGAAGGCGAAGGTCGACGCCGGGGCCCTCACCGGGTTCGACAAGCTCAACGCGTCGTTCGACATCACGCAGCCCAACACGCTCGTGGGGCTGCTGATCGGTTCAGCGGTCGTGTTCATGTTCTCCGGGCTCGCGATCAACGCGGTGTCCAGGGCAGCGGGGGCGGTCATCTTCGAGGTGCGCCGCCAGTTCCGCGACCATCCGGGGATCATGGACGGCACGGAGCTGCCGCAGTACGGCCGCGTGGTGGACATCGTCACCAAGGACTCCCTGCGCGAGCTCGCGACCCCGGGTCTCCTGGCCGTCCTCACCCCGATCGCGCTGGGCTTCTCGCTGGGCTTCGGCGCGCTGGCGGCGTACTTGGCAGGCGCGATCGCAACCGGCATGCTCATGGCCGTCTTCCTCGCCAACTCCGGCGGGGCCTGGGACAATGCCAAGAAGTTCGTGGAGGACGGCCACTACGGCGGCAAGGGCTCGGATGCCCACTCAGCCACCGTCATCGGCGACACGGTCGGCGACCCGTTCAAGGACACCGCAGGCCCGGCCATCAACCCGCTGATCAAGGTGATGAACCTCGTCGCCCTCCTGGTCGCCCCCGCCGTGGTCAGACTCTTCTACGGCGCCGATGCGAGCACCGTGCTGCGCGTCCTCATCGCCCTGGTCGCCGCTGTCGTCGTCGTCGGCGCGGTCTGGGTCTCCAAGCGCCGCCCGATCGCGGTCGGCGACACGGTGGATGCCACCGTCTGACGCCTTGGGCGGACCCGACGTCTCGGTCTGCGCGCGGTTGCGCGCGGCCTTGCTGGCCGCGGGCTACACCGTGGACGGCGTGACCGACCTGCTCGGCCCGGCCGCGTACGGCGCCCTCGCCAACGGCGAGGTCGTCCCGGGGCTGCGGGCGACGACCGGCGGCTCGCCGCTGGAGACCCTGACCCGGCTCTTCGTCCTCCAGACCCCGGTGCCGGACGAGGCGGCGGCCGCGGCGCTGCCCGTGGACGACGCCGCGGAGCTGGGCCTGCTCCGCAGCGATGGCGAGCGCACCCGCGCGGTGGTCGACGTCCGCCCGTATGGCGACGAGGGCCACGACTGGTACGTCGTGTCCGACCTCGGCATCGGGGTGGGCGGGCACCGCCGCCCCATCACCCCCGACCACGTGCTCGGCGTCGGCGGGGCCTCGACGACGCTGGCGCAGCTGACCGTGCGTCCCCAGGTCGAGCGTGCCCTCGACCTGGGCACCGGGTCGGGCGTCCAGGCGCTGCACTTGACCACCCACGCCGACCACGTCGTCGCGACCGACACGAACCCGCGAGCCCTGCGCCTGGCGGCCCTGACGGCGGGGTTGTCCGACGTGACCTACGAGCTGCGCCTGGGCAACCTCTTCGAGCCGGTGGCCGGCGAGCGCTTCGACCTCGTGGTGTCCAACCCGCCGTTCGTGGTCGGGCCGACGGGACGGGTGGCCTACCGCGACGCCGGCCTGCCCGGTGACGACGTCTGCCGGCTGATCGTCCGCTCCGCGGGCTGGCACCTCGAGGGCGGCGGCTGGTGCCAGCTGCTCGCGAACTGGCTGCACGTGCGCGGGCAGGACTGGCGGGACCGCGTCGCGGGCTGGATCCCGGACGGGGTGGACGCCTGGGTGGTCCAGCGAGAGGTGGCCGACCCCGCGTCGTACGCCGCGCTGTGGCTACGCGACGCCGGCGAGCACCTCACGGAGGACTACGCCGAGCTCTACGCCGACTGGCTGGACGCCTTCGAGGCCCTCGACGCCCACGCCGTCGGGTTCGGCTGGGTGACCCTGCACGCCGGCGACGGCCGGCCCGGTGACCTGCGCGTGCTCGAGGACCTGCGCCAGCCGGTGGAGCAGCCGGTGGCCGCGCACGTCATGGGGTTCTTCGCGCGGCAGGCCTGGCTGCGCGACCTGGACATCACCGTGCACGCCGACGGCCTCGACGGCGACGCGCGGCTGCACGCGACGGCGTACGCCGTCCCTGACGGGGTCACCCTCGAGCGGCTTGCCGTACCGGCCGGCGGGGCCTGGCGCGAGATCCGTACCCGCCTGCACCAGGCCACGGGCGTGTGCCGATCGGCCGACGTCGACGACGTCTGCGCGGCCATCCTGGCCGCGTGCGACGGGGCCACGACCATGCACGACGTGCTGACCTCGGTCGCGGTGGCGTACGGTCTCGCCCCGGGGGAGCTCCTGGAGTCCGCCGCCCCCACCGTCAGGGGGCTGGTGTCCGACGGCTTCCTGGAGCCAGTCAGGATGGGGTGACCGGACCGCCGGACGACGCGCAACGACCGAGCAGGAGGAGAGAACGTGCCCGCAGGCGAGCAGCCTCGGCGGCTCGTCATCGTCGAGTCGCCCGCCAAGGCGAAGACGATCGCGGGCTACCTCGGTCCCGACTACGACGTCGAGGCGAGCATCGGTCACATCCGCGACCTGCCGACCCCGAGCGAGCTGCCCGCGCAGGAGAAGAAGGGCCGCTTCGCCAAGTTCGCGGTCGACGTCGACCACGGCTTCGAGCCGTACTACGTCGTCGACCCGGACAAGCGCAAGAAGGTCGCCGACCTGCGCCGGCTGCTCAAGGGCGCCGACGAGCTCTACCTCGCGACCGACGAGGACCGGGAGGGCGAGGCCATCGCCTGGCACCTCCTGCAGGTCCTCGAACCCAAGGTCCCGGTGCGCCGCATGGTCTTCCATGAGATCACGCGGGAGGCGATCCGCGAGGCGGTGGACCACACCCGCGACCTCGACCAGCGCCTCGTGGACGCGCAGGAGACCCGGCGGATCCTGGACCGCCTGTACGGCTACGAGGTCAGCCCCGTCCTGTGGCGCAAGGTCCGCGCCGGCCTGTCCGCGGGCCGCGTCCAGTCCGTCGCGACGCGCATGGTGGTGGAGCGTGAGCGCGAGCGGATGGCCTTCGTGCGGGCGGGTTACTGGGACCTCGAGGGCGTCTTCGAGCCGGGCTCCTTCGACGCGCGACTGGTGGCCGTCGACGGCGCTCGCGTGGCCAGCGGGCGCGACTTCGACGCTCGCGGCACGCTCACCTCGGCTGCCGCCGTCGCCCTCGACGAGGCGTCGGCGCGCTCGCTGGCGGACGGCCTGGACGGGGCGACGTACGAGGTCCGCACCGTCGAGGAGAAGCCCTACCGCCGCTCGCCGGCCGCGCCCTTCATGACCTCCACGTTGCAGCAGGAGGCCTCGCGCAAGCTGCGGATGAGCTCCTCGGTGGCGATGCGCGTCGCGCAGCGGCTGTACGAGAACGGCTACATCACCTACATGCGCACCGACTCGACCACGTTGTCGACGGCGGCGATCTCGGCGGCGCGGGCCGCGGCCACGCAGATCTTCGGCGCCGAGAACGTCGCGGACGCACCGCGTCAGTACACGCGCAAGGTCAAGAACGCCCAGGAGGCGCACGAGGCGATCCGCCCGTCTGGGGACCACTTCCGCACGCCGGGTGAGGTCGCGGGCGAGCTGGCCCCCGACGAGCTGGCCCTCTATGACCTGATCTGGAAGCGGACCGTGGCCTCTCAGATGGCTGACGCCCGCGGGCAGACCGTCTCCGTGCGGCTCGGCGCGCTCGCGCGCGGCGGCCGCGACGCCGAGTTCGGCGCCTCCGGGACGGTCATCACGCACCGGGGCTTCCTCGCGGCCTACGAGGAGGGCCGCGACGAGCCCGCCGGCGAGGAGGACGAGCGCCGGCTGCCGCCGCTGCGTGTCGGGATGTCGCTGACCGCGACCTCGCTGGAGGCGAGCGGGCACGAGACCCAGCCGCCGGCCCGCTACACCGAGGCCACGCTGGTCAAGGCGCTCGAGGAACGCGGGATCGGCCGTCCATCGACGTACGCGTCGATCCTCGGGGTGATCCTGGATCGCGGGTACGTCTTCAAGAAGGGCTCCGCCCTCGTCCCGTCCTGGCTCGCCTTCGCCGTGACTCGGCTGCTCGAGCAGCACTTCGGGGAGCTCGTCGACTACGACTTCACCGCGCAGATGGAGGAGGACCTCGACCGAATCGCGGGCGGCGAGGAGGACCGGGTGGGGTGGCTGACCGGGTTCTACTTCGGCTCCGACGGTGACGAGCTGGGCGGCCTGCGGGCGCTGGTGGAGAACCTCGGCGACATCGACGCGCGAGACGTCAACACCGTGCCGATCGGGGAAGGCATCACCCTTCGCGTCGGGCGCTACGGGCCCTACATCGAGCGTGGTGAGGAGCGCGCGTCCGTGCCCGAGGACCTCGCCCCGGACGAGCTCACGGTGCAGCGGGCCGAGGAGCTGCTCGCGGCACCGTCGGGGGACCGGGTGCTAGGCGTGAACCCCGAGACGGGCGCCGAGATCGTCGCCCGCGCGGGTCGCTTCGGCCCGTACGTGACCGAGGCGCTGCCGGAGGGGTCGCGTCGTGGGGTGAAGCCGCGTACCGCCTCGCTGTTCAAGGAGATGTCGCTGGACTCGGTGACCCTCGAGGATGCGCTGCGTCTGCTGTCGCTGCCTCGGGTCGTCGGCGTCGACCCCGGGACGGGCGAGGAGATCACCGCGCAGAACGGGCGGTACGGGCCCTACCTGCGCCGGGGGTCGGACTCGAGGTCGCTGGAGAACGAGGACCAGCTGTTCACGGTGACCCTGGAGGAGGCGCTGGCGCTGTACGCCCAGCCCAAGACGCGTGGTCGCGGCCGCGGTGCGTCGGCGTCACCGCTGCGGGAGCTGGGCGTCGACCCGGTGAGCGGCGGCCCGGTCGTCGTGCGCGACGGCCGCTTCGGCCCGTACGTCACCGATGGCCAGACCAACGCGACGTTGCGCAGCGGCGACTCCGCCGAGACGGTGACCCTCGAGCGCGCCGCCGAGCTGATCGCCGAGAAGCGTTCTCGCGGCCCGGCGAAGAAGTCAGCGGCCGCGAAGAAGACGGCGGCCAAGAAGACCGCGGCCAAGAAGACCGCGGCCAAGAAGGCAGCAGCGACGAAGACCTCCGCGACGAAGACCTCCGCTTCCCGCTCCTCCTGACCAACCTGTTAGGCGTTCGTCGGTCTATCGACCTCCCAACGCCTAACAAGCCGTCTGAGCGGTGAGGTTGGGCTGTGGACCGTGGTCGCTGCCCCTGATTGGCGGGCAACGATGTGGCATGCCGCCGCTGCCCCACGACCTCATCGACGCCACTGCAGCCGAGCAGGCAGGTGTGTTGAGCCGACATCAGCTGCGCGAGCTCGGGGTCAGCGCAGACGCGGTCGCCTGGGCGGTCCGCGCTCGTCGGTGGCGCATCGTCGGCCGTGCCGTTGTTGTGCACCGGGGACCCCTGACGAGGGAGGCGCGGTGGTGGATCGCGCTGATCCACGTGGGACCGGGGTCGGCCTTGGCGGCGTGGACCGCCGCCGAGGCGGCCGGTCTCGAGGGGTTCGAACGCCAAAGCGTCCACGTCGTCGTGCCGATCGGCTACCACCACACGCGGCGGATGCTGCCCTGGATCAAGCTGCACGTCTCGCGAAGGTTCACGCCGTCGGACATCGTGCGGTCAGGAGGACCCGCACGGGTCTCGGTGGCCAGAGCTGTCATCGACGCCGGCGCGTGGGCCGCGACCGCTCGAGGCGGCTGCGCCGTGGTCGTGGGGGCCATCCAGCAGCGACTCACGACACCCGAGCTCGTCTACGCGGAGCTGGGCCGGGCCGGGCAGGTACGTCGTCGTCGCCTCCTTGCCGCCACCCTCGTCGACGTGGCGGGCGGCTCTCAGGCCATGACGGAGATCGACGTCGCCAAGTTGTGCCGTCGCTTCGGACTGCCGCTTCCGTACCGGCAGGCCGTACGCGTGGACTCGAGGGGCAAGCGCCGCTACCTCGACGCGTGGTGGCGGCGCGCCGACGGCAGGATCGTCCACCTGGAGATCGACGGTGCGGTCCACCTGTCGGTCCTTCGGATGTGGGACGACCTCGACCGCCAGTCCGATCTCGCGATCAGCGAGGATGCGCTCGCCATCCGGGTCGCGGGTATCGCGGCCCGCCTCGATCCGGCCGGGGTCGCGCGCCGTATCGCCGCCGCACTGCGCATCCCGTTCGCCGAGGCCGCGTGAGAGCCCGGCGCCACAGGGGTTGTTAGGCGTTGGCCGCTCGATCGACCGATGAACGCCTAACAACTCGACGGTGGGAGGGGGACGCGGGCCACGTCGGTAGGGTCGCGGGCGTGGCCGGCGCAGGCGCGGGCAGGGCGTCGGCGACGAAGACCGCTGCCTGCGGCTGAGGCGTCGACTAGGGTCCGGACGTGTTCATCGCGTTCGAGGGTGGCGAGGGCGCGGGCAAGTCCACGCAGGTACGCCGGCTCGCCGACGCGCTCGCCGCCCGCGGCCTCGACGTCCGCACCACGCGCGAGCCGGGCGGTACGCCCGCGGGCCGCCGGATCCGGGAACTTCTCCTCGACCGGGCGTCGGACGGTCTGAGCCCGCGTGCGGAGGCGCTGCTGTACGCCGCCGACCGCGCCGAGCATGTCGCCGCCGTGATCCGCCCCGCGCTGGCTGGCGGCGCCGTCGTCATCACCGACCGATACGTCGACTCCTCGCTCGCCTACCAGGGCGCCGGGCGGACCCTGGCGATCGCCGACGTGGCCCGGCTGTCGGAGTGGGCCACCGAGGGCCTGGTCCCCGACCTGACCGTCGTGCTGGATCTCGACCCGGAGGTCGGGCTGGCCCGTGCGGGCGACCCGGACCGCCTCGAGGCCGAGCCGCTGGACTTCCACCGCCGCGTCCGGCAGGGCTTCCTCGACCTCGCGGCCGCGGCGCCTGCCCGCTATGCGGTCATCGACGCCTCGCGCGATCCCGACGAGGTCTTCGCCGACGTCGCGGCGGCCGTCCTGGCCACGCTCACCCCGTCCCGCCGACCGTGATGCTCCGACCGTGACCCGCCGACCGTGACGTCCTTGCACCGGTCCAGGGGTCCTGAGCGGCACCAACGTCACACTCGCGGCTTGGAGGCCGCGGCCTTGGGGGCTGGTGCGGCACCGGGAGGTGTGGGTGTCGGCCCGACGGCCTAGGGTCCGGAGGGTGAGCGTGTGGGACGTCCTGGTCGGGCAGCAGCGCGCGGTGGAGCGACTCCAGGCGGCCGCCCACGACGCCCGTGAGGCCCTCGCCGGTCGCCCCTCGCCGGCGATGACCCATGCCTGGCTGCTGACCGGGCCGCCGGGGTCGGGGCGCAGCAACGCGGCGCTGGCCTTCGCGGCGGCGTTGGAGTGCGAGGCCGACGTACCCGGCTGCGGCACCTGCCACGCCTGCCGCACCGTCCTCGAGCGGGCCCACGGCGACGTGCGGGTGGTCGAGTCCGAGACGCTGTCGCTGGGGGTCGGTGACGTACGCCGGCTCGTGCACGTCGCCCAGGAGCGGCCGGCGAACGGGCGCTGGACCGTGCTGCTGCTCGAGCAGGCGGACCGGCTCACCGACGAGGCGGCGAACGCGCTGCTCAAGACCCTCGAGGAGCCGCCACCGCGCACGGTCTGGCTCCTCTGCGCCCCCACGTCGGAGGACGTCCTGCCCACCGTGCGCTCCCGGTGCCGCCCGATCGCCCTCGCCGCGCCGAGCGTGCGCGCGATCGCGACGCTGCTGGAGTCCGAGGGCGTGGACCCCTCGATGGCCGCGTTCTGCGCGCGGGCGAGCCTGGGCCATGTCGGGCGCGCCCGTGGGCTCGCTCGGGACGAGGCGTCGCGGCTGCGCCGAGCGGACGTGCTGCGTGTGCCGTTGCAGGTGGACAGCGTCGGCGGCTGCATCGTCGCCGCGGCGAACCTGGTGGAGGTCGCCCAGGCCGACGCCGAGGTGGCGCACGCCGGGCGCGAGGAGCAGGAGCGCGCGGACCTGGAGTTCGTCGTCGGTGACCCGCGCGACGCCAAGGGGCGCAGCCGCGGGGCGGTCGGGGCGTTCAAGGGCCTGGCCGAGGACCAGAAGCGGCGACGGACGAGGACGGTCCGCGACTCCCTCGACCGCGCGTTCATCGACCTGGTCTCCTTCTATCGCGACGTGCTCGCCGTCCAGCTCGGAACCGACGTCGACCTCGTGAACGCCGACGCCGCCCCGGAGATCGAACGGATCGCGCACGTCTCCACCCCGGAGGCGACGCTGCGCCGGATCGACGCCGTCCTCGCCGCCCGGACCGCGATCGACGGCAACGTGGCCCCCCTGCTCGCCGTCGAGGCGATGACGCTGGCCCTGCGCGCCGGCTGACCTCCCGCGATGAGCGTCGAGCTGCGTCCCGCGGAGCCGGCCGACCTCGCCCAGGTCGCGGCGATCTTCGGGCACTACGTGCGCACGAGCTGCGCGACGTTCGAGGAGGTCGTTCCCGAGGTGACGGCGTGGACGACCAAGCTCGACGAGGCCCGCGGTCGGGGCTGGCCGTTCCTGGTCGCCGCCGACGTGGAGCGGGTACGCGGCTTCGCCCGCTGCGCGCCGTGGCGCCCGCCGGCGGCGTACCTGCACACCGCCGAGGAGTCCATCTACCTGGCGCCGGGCGACACCGGACGTGGTCTCGGCACCCGGCTGCTCACCCGCCTCCTCGAGGAGGCGGCGCGCGCCGGGATCCACCAGTTGCTGGCGGTGATCGCCGACACCGGCGACCCGGCGTCGATGCAGCTGCACGAGCGGCTGGGCTTCGCCCGGGTCGGCCTGCTGCGGCGCGTGGGCCTCAAGCAGGGCAGGTGGCTGGACACCGCCATCTACCAGCGCGAGCTCGCCGCCCTCATCTGATCTTCAGGCTCGGCTGAGACGATGGGCACTGGCCGGACGCCGTACGCCGGGTCCGCGCCGCCCCCGAGACCGAGGAGTCCGTGTGCGAGGCGCCGCTGCACCGCGTCGACGTACCCTCGCCGCCGGCGTGCTCGCCCTGGCGGCGCTGGCCGTCGCTGCGTGCACCTCCAGCGGGGCGTCGCCGACCCCCATCCCGGCCAGCCCGGCCGCCGGCAGCGCGAGCGCGACCGTCGCCCCGAGCCCCGACCTGGCCCGGTACTACTCCCAGCACCTGACGTGGAGCGACTGCGGCGGCGGGTTCGACTGCACCAAGCTCACCGTCCCCCTCAACTACGCCGACCCCGCCGCCGGCGACATCCAGCTGGCCGTCATCCGGCTGAAGGCCTCCGGCCACCGCATCGGCTCGCTGCTGGTCAACCCGGGCGGGCCGGGCGCGTCCGGCGTCGACTTCGCGCGAGCCGCGCAGTCGCAGTTCACCTCGCCGCTGCGCGAGGCCTTCGACATCGTGGGCTTCGACCCTCGCGGCGTCGGCGGCAGCGCACCGGTCCGCTGCCTGAGCTCCAGCCAGCTCGACGCCTATTTCGCCGCCGACCCGACCCCGGACACCGCAGCGGAGCAGCAGGCCTACCTCAAGGACCAGGAGGCCTTCGCGGCGGGGTGCGAACGGCGCAGCGGCAAGCTGCTGCCGTACGTCGCCACCGTCGACGCCGCCCGCGACATGGACGTGCTGCGCGCCGCCCTCGGCGACCCGCAGCTGTACTACCTCGGGTCCTCCTACGGGACCTACCTCGGGGCGACGTACGCGGGGCTGTTCCCCAAGCGCGTCGGCCGGATGGTCCTCGACGGCGCCCTCGACCCGACGCTGTCCAACGAGGAGCTGATCCTGGGCCAGGCCAAGGGCTTCCAGGTGGCGCTGGACTCCTTCATCGCCAACTGTGACAAGCGCTCCGACTGCCCGCTGCCCCCGGGGCAGCAGGCGGGCGAGCAGCGCATCACCCAGCTGCTGTCCTCCCTCGACGCCAAGCCCATCCCGAGCGGCCAGGCCGGTCGCCCGCTCACGGAGGGGCTCGCGGTGCTGGGCATCTCGGAGGCGCTGTACGCCCCCGAGTACCTCGACCCGCTGCTGCGGGCGGGGCTGCAGGAGGCGTTCGCCGGTAACGGGTCGACGCTGCTGCGCCTCGCCGACTTCTACACCGAGCGACGCGCGGACGGCTCCTATCCCAACCTCATCGAGGCAAACGTCGCGATCAACTGTGCCGACAAGGGCAGCGACTCCTCGATCTCCGACGTGCAGCGGGTCCTGCCGCAGTTCACCCAGGCGTCGCCGGTGTTCGGCCCGGCGCTCGCGTGGGCGGACATCGCGTGCGCCGGGTGGCCGGTGCCTCATCAGCCGATCAAGGCGATCCACGCGCCCGGGGCAGCCCCGATCCTGGTGATCGGCACGACGCGCGACCCGGCGACGCCGTACGCCTGGGCCCAGGGGCTGGCCAGCCAGCTCGACTCCGGCCACCTGCTGACCTACGACGGGGACGGGCACACGGCCTACAACCGGGGCAGCTCCTGCATCAACCGGGCGGTCGAGGACTACCTCGTGTCCGGGACGCTGCCGGCGAAGGGCCTGGTCTGCCACTGAGGGGCCCACGTCCTCGTGGCGCGGGCCGTACGTCCTCGCGGCGACGGCCGTGGCGCCGAGGTCCGGTACCCTTCGGAGTCCGGGTCACGGGCGTCTCGACGTACCGGCCCACCGCCGCCTTAGCTCAGTAGGCCAGAGCGACGCACTCGTAATGCGTAGGTCCGGGGTTCGATTCCCCGAGGCGGCTCCATGTGCGGATGTGCCTCTGACCTGCGTCGACGCCGAAGGCAGGGTAGGTCTGACCCGCAACCGGTCGTCTGCACTCGTCCCCGACTCGTCCCCGGACGATTGACAGCGTCAGGATCGCGCGATCTCCGGGTCCTTCCTGCGGTTCACGCTGCCCCCGGCCGCCGGCCCAGCATCAGATCTGTCAGGGCCCGCACGCTGGCCACCGCACATGACACCGGATCCGATCTAGTGCCCTACAAGCGTCGGGAGTCGCGTTAGGCAATAGCCTGCAGTTGCCGAGATTGTGGGTGGGTGGGCCTAGCATCCTGGATGGCGACGACGCGGAAGGGGCGACGCGACATGGTGGATGAGTCGCTGGTTGCATTCCCGCGCGTACGCGCCGCAGAGCTCGCGGGTGTCACACTCAGACGCCTCGACTACTGGCGTGAGACTGATGTTGTTAGGCCAACCTGGGAAAGCCGGGTCAGCCCCCAACGCCGCGTAAGGCTGTATGGCTTCACGGATCTCATGTCATTGCTGGTCACGGTCGAACTTCGCAAGCGGGCCGTGTCCCTGCAGCACATCCGAAGCTTTACGCACTGGCTTCGCGCGTTCGGGTATGAATCTCCTCTCACCGAGCTCACGTTCGCGACTCAAGGCAAACATGCGTACTGGCAGCACCCAGATGGTGGCTGGGAAGGCGATCTGGCTCCGGGTCAGGGGGTCATCGCTGAGGTGCTGGACTTGCGTCCACTGCGGGCGCGAATCTTGAAGGCTGCCCGCCGGGCGGCAGACACGGTCGGCAAGACAACGACGCGCCGTGGCTTGCGCGGATCCAAGCCGGTGATCGACGGCACGAGGGTGCCTGTCGACACGGTTCGCCGCTACCTCGACAGGGGGTACTCGGCAGATCAGATCGTCGAAGCGTTCCCGATCTTGGAGGAAGCCGACGTCGAAGCAGTTCGGGTGTCGGCGGCCTAGCGAAGCGGCGAGGCCGTGAGGTTCCTGCTGGATCAGGACGTCGACGTTGCGGTCCGCAGGATGCTCATCGCGACTGGACACGAGTGCTGGACTGCCGCCGACGCGGGTCTCACCGTCGCCGCGGACGACGATCTAACCGTGTACGCCCAGGCCCAAGGAGCGATCCTCGTAACGCATGATGCAGCGTTCAGTCGGCGCCGGCGCGCGAACTGCATCGGACACCACCTTTGGCTGAAGTGTGCCGAGATGGATGCTGCCGAGCTCTTGCGGGTCCGGCTTGATGAGGTGGTTGCGCAGTTTGTCGGAAGAGCCAATGTCACCGCACGGCTGTCGCCGGACGAACTCGTGGCCTGGTCGCAGTGGAAGTGACTCACTTCCCAGACCTCTCCTGGTCTTGCATAACAGCGGCGGGCAGGATCAGTTCATCGCCGATGAGGGTGTCGAGGCGGTGGACGGCGCTCGAAAGGTGGTCGGCTGAGAGCAGGTGGCCGTAGATGTCGTGTGTGGTGCGGCTGGACTGGTGCCCGAGCAGCGCCTGGACGCTCTTGAGGTCGGCGCCCGCCGCGATAAACAGCGAGGCGGCCGTGTGTCGCAGGTCGTGAGGCCGGTGGCCGGTCTTGCTCGTCCAACCCACGGCTCGGCGCCAGTTCGACTCGTGGAGGAGTCCGCCGCCGGGCGAGGCGAACAGCGGCTCATGACAACCTCGCCCGTCCATGCGAGCCTGCACCAGCGGTACGGCGGCAGCAGCCACGGGGACAGCGCGCCGGCGGCGACCTTTCGGGTACGGCTTCAGCGAGGCGGGCCCTCCGCCGCCGTCGTAGATGACCACCCGGGTCACGTCCAGGGTCATGGTCGGCTCTCCAGTGATCGAGCTGCCGAGCGACACGTCACCGACCTGCAGCCCGGCAAGCTCGCCCCATCGCAGCCCGGTGAGCCCCAGGACGAGCGTGATGTCAGCTTGGTTGCTTCGCTCGCGTTGCGACCGGTAGAGCGCCGAGAGCTCCTCGAGCGTCAGCGGGCGCGCGGTGGTCGGCGCCCCCTCAGCGTCGCCGCGACTTCTGGTCGAGCGGCGGACGATCACGTTCGACGCGACGTTGATGAGGACGCGCCCGTCCCGGGTCGCGTAGGCAAGGAGTCCCTTCAGCGTCGCCAGCACCCGAGTCGCTGTCGCAGCAGAGAGATGCTTGTCGCTGACCAACGACCGTGCGAAGTCCTCGACATCCGTACGGCGTAGTGCTGCGAGCGGGCGAGCGCCGAGCGCCGGCAGGATGTGGACGCGCAAGGCGCTCTGATCGCTTTGGAAGGTGCGCCGTTCGACCTGAGGTTCGCGCAGCGGCAGCCACTCCTCGGCGACGGCGGCGAGGGTGGATCGTCCGAGCGCGGGATCCACCCAGCCGGACGTGTCCAGCCGTGACAGCTGCTGGCGTTCCCACAGCTCGGCCTGTCGTCTTTGGACAAAGGTGCGATCTGCCACGACCCGACCCCGAGCCTTCACTCTGACGCGGTACCTGCCAGCAGAGGTCTTGTTGATCATGCTGTTCAGCTCCAGTGGGTCGAACGGAACAGCATCGCGTGATCGCGCATGACGGAGGCTCGTGGGCGCCTTGATCTGTGGATGACCAACGTCTTCAGACGGACTGTGGATGGGAGGTGACGATCCCGTCGTCTAGCAGCTTCAGGAGCGGCGCGGTGGGGATCCTGATGAGCTTGCCGACGCGGACCACGGGAGAGGGCCAGCGGTCGCTACGGATGAGCTCGTAGGCCAGGGATCGGCCGATGCCGAGGACGTGGGCCGCGGCGGGCACGTCGAGCATTGCTGGGAGTTGGTCGAGCTCGTCGCGGGTCATGGTCTGCTCCTGTCGCGTGGTCGGTACCGGCGGATGACTCCTGATACCGATAGGTGTGCAAACCGATGGGCGAACATCGAGGCGAGCGTCGTCGGCTTCCATCCTGGCGTCGATCACGCCGTGAACCCTGCGCGCATCTGGCGCGTGCCGATCGGGGTGCTGTCAGGTGGTGTGCGCTCTACCGGGCGAACACGCGTCCGTCGTCTCGGTCGGGCATACGAACTGGGTCTCGACGCCGCGTGTCGCGGCCGCCGTCTGCCTCACGCCGATGGCCGCTCTGGGGCGTGGTGCGGTCGAGGAGGGCGTGCGAGGCTCGGCCGCTGCCGCTGCCGCTGGTGGCAAGGGCGCGGGTGAGCTGGGCGACCGCGGACTCCTGGTCGGCCGCTGCGGCTCCGGCGCTGATCGTTGAGGCCCGCGCGCGGTGGGGGCCGGCGTCTCCGGTGTCGGTCTCGGGGGTGGTGTGGACGTGGTTCTCGTGGCGGCCGCGGGTCATCGCGACGTAGAGGTGTTCCCGGTCGAGTCCGGTGCGGGCGAGGGTGACCGCGACGTCGGTGGTGGTGCCCTGCGCGGCGTCGATGGTGGCGGCCCATCCGTACTCGGCGTACCGGGCCAGGTACTCGACCGGCAAAACCGTGATCGCGTTGTCCTCGACGGACTGGACCCGCAGCCCGCCCTCCGGTGCGCTGTCGAGGACGCGGAGCCGGTCCCCGTTGCGCAGGCTCCGCTGCCCGAGCTGGACCGTGGGGGTGTTGCGTTTGGCGAGCAACAGGTCCCCGGCCCGCCAAGACCGGAGCTCGGGGTGCCCGCGGGTACTCGCGCTGCTCGAGACGACCGTCAGAAGGTCGGGGCCGTGGACGGCGCCGTCGGCGATGGCGGCGGCTCGGGCGCGGGTGTTCAGGGCGGTGACGTCGGCCCAGGACTTTGCGAGCATCAACGCGTCCCGACCGGCGTCCACGGCCTGCTGCCACCGGTCGAAGACAGCGTCGGCGGCGTCCTGGCTGTCGCCGGCGGGGTGGATGCGGTGGTGCTCGAGGTAGGCGCGAAGCGCGGCGGGGTCGCCGGCGCGCAGCCGCAGCGACGCGGCGGCCTCCCAGGGGTGGGCGAAGCGGTGCAGCTCGGTCAAGGTCGACCCCCGATCCTCGACCAGGAGCTGGGTGAGGTGGGCGAACATCCCGCCGGGGGCGTTGACGGCGCCGATCTGCGCGGGGTCACCGGCCAGCACCACCTGGGAGCCGTTGGTGAGGGCGTGCGTGAGGATCCGGTCCAGGTCGAGGGTGGACAGCATCGACGCCTCATCGACGAGGATCACCGACCGGCCGCCCCGTGGCCCGCGTCGCCGGGCCTGGTCGGCTTGGGTGAGCAGCCACCGGGCCACCGTGACTCCAGCCTCCCCGGCGCCCGCTGTGCCCGCTGTGGACCTGGTGAGCTCGGCGGCGGCGCGGGCGGACGGCGCGAGCAGGCTGACCTGGACGCCGGTGGCTCGCCAGGCGCGAACCGCGGCGCCGATGGTTGTGGTCTTCCCCGCCCCGGCGGGGGCGGTCATCACGGTGATCCGATCCCGGGACGCGAGCAGCGCAACGGCCGCCTCGCGTTGCTCCGCAGACAGACCAGACCCTGAGCCTGCGATGCCCGCGGTGGCGGCGTCGAGGGTAAGGGTGGCCTGCGTGAGCCGCGCCGCGGTGAGCGGGACCCGGGCCATGGCGTGGTCGATGATCCGTGCCTCCATGGCGACCAGCTCGGCGGAGGCGTAGCGGTCGTCGGAGGCGCGGGCGGTGTCACCGACCTGGTCGCGGCCCAGCGGGACGACCCCGGTCCTTCCCTTCGGGCCGAGACCGCGGTTCGCGCGCCAACCCCTGCCCCCTGGGCCGACCTCGAGCGGCAGCCTCGGCCAGGTCGCTGACCAGAGCCACCGCATCGGCTGCGGTTGGCGGCGTGGGCTCGTCGAGGAGGTCCACACGAGCAGCGATCGCGACAAGCAGGTCTGCGCGAGACCACACCGCCTTCGACCGCCCGAGCGTGGTCACAGCCTCCGCGAGCAGCCCGTCCCTCGTCAACGACTCGCGCCGGGCGCCCACGGGCAGGGTTGCGCTGGGGCTTGCCTCAGGGCTTGCCGCCGACGCTGGTGCCACGGCGTCGAGCAGGCTCCCCGGCGTGATGCCGTGCGCGGCGGCTTGCGCGGCCCACGTGGCGCGGCGGCCCGGATCGCCGGCGTGATGCTCCTTGTGCGCCCGGGTGGCGAGAACGGCGGTCTTGATGATCCGCGCCCGCTCCCCAGCGGTCACGGCGCGCCCGAGGGTCTCCTCGGCCTGCGCGATCGTTGGGACTGCCTCGGCGAGTACCGCGCTGGTTCGAGTCGACCACGCGTGCAGCAGCTCGTCCGGGACCCCGGTGATGTCGGCCTGCCCGTGCTCGGAGATCGGCCCGAAGGCGACGGGCAGTCTGGCGGTGAGTTCGGCGCGCAGCGCGGCCTGGTAGAGCGCGCCGGCGGCCTTCTTGTGGTGGTAGACCTCGTGGCCGTCCAGGGTGCGCCACGCCCCGTCGGCGCAGCGGGCCCTTGTTCAGCACCAGGGCGTGGGTGTGGATCTGCGGGTCCCCGGTGCGGGAGGTGCCGTGGTCGAACAGCGCGGCCGCGTACCCGCCCGTCGGGACTTGGTGGACGCCGTTGCGGCCCCGCCGGGAGTACCCGGCGACCTGCTCCAGGTAGTCGAGTCCGGCCCGCACGGCGGCGGCGTGCGCGGCCTCGATCTCCGTCACCCAGTGCTCGTCGCCGAGCGCCCAGAGGGCGCTGACGGACTTCGGGGCGGAGAACGTCCGGTCGTAGCCGGTGACCGAACGCTCGCCCCACGCGGCCCCGAGCTGCCCGCCGGTGGACGGGGAGAGGGCGCGCCCGAACAGCGCCTCCAGCTCCCGCTCCTCGACCACGCGGCCGGGCGCGAGGCCGAGGTGGGTGAGCCCGCCGCCGTGCCAGCGGCCGGGCGCGTCCCCGTGCTCGCTGTAGTACTCGCACGCCCCGCCGGCCACCGTGGTCTGGTAGTAGCGCCACGACCAGCGGCCGATCTTCGCACTGGACAACACGAACCGACACCAACCAGAATCACGTTACGGGACAACGCTTTCCGGCTTCGACCGTAGCACCTATGATGCACATGTCTGCTGCTCCAAGCCGGCTTTCTCGGAGGATCACCAGGTGACTCAGTCGGCTCGGGTGATGTCACCGGCCGAGGGTGCGGCGGCGTGGCAGGCCTGGAAGGCCCTTCCCAAGAGCACTCGTGCCGAAGTCCGTGATCACGCCAGGGCGGGGACCCGACATCCAGACCCAGCGGTCACCGCGACCGCCGACGCCTGGGCCCGAGCGTTCTTCGCCTCGGGCTGGTGGAATCGGGCCCCGGCGCGTCCACCTCGCCAAGGATCAGCAACCAGGAGAACAGCCCGGACACACTGCTCAGGCGACGCTTGATCGTCTGCGACGACAACCCGGCCTGCCCATCGACCAGGCGCACCACGTTCGCGTCGCCGCGGGGGCGGCGCTGCTCAGCGATGAAGTCCAACACATCGCCCGGGCGGACCTCACGCGGGTCCTTGGTGACCACAGCGAAGAACGCCCGCAGATCCGAGACCGTCGCCAGCACCGTGTTCGGCCGAGCCCTCGACGCGACGAACACCAAGTAGCGATCCACCAGTCGATCGGCCAGCAAGGGCACTCTCATCCCAGCCGGCGACAAGCAAGAATCGGCAGTCACAGCAACGGGTCTCCTCGGCTCCAGGACCTGCCCCAACGGCACGTCCGAATTGCCCTAGAAGATCACCGGCATATCTACACTTCGGAGCGGTCGGTGGCTGTTCGTCACCGCCCGTTCGGCCGACTGAATGGATGGGTGCGGGGCCAGTACCGTGCTGGACATGAGCGTTCGGGGGGTCTGCTCAAGTGCCT